>NZ_MECT01000263.1:0-1790 GCF_001722145.1 Shigella sp. FC1544 | reverse complement strand
GGCTGGGACGGAAGTCGCTGTCGTTCTCAAAATCGGTGGAGCTGCATGACAAAGTCATCGGGCATTATCTGAACATAAAACACTATCAATAAGTTGGAGTCATTACCTTGCCGTTGCTGCCTCAATGGTGGTGGTCGGTAACTTATCCGACGGTGCGTTTAAGACCACCGCCGTATTAAGCGGTTACTCTTCAGGTACTACCTGGCTGGTGTTCTCGGCGTTTACCTTAAGCGCCGCATTTGTGACCACCGGTTTAGGTAAACGTATTGCCTATCTGCTGATTGGTAAAATCGGTAACACCACGCTGGGTCTGGGTTACGTTACGGTATTCCTCGATCTGGTACTGGCTCCGGCAACACCGTCTAACACCCCGCGTGCGGGCGGCATTGTGTTACCGATCATCAACAGCGTGGCGGTGGCTTTGGGGTCCGAACCGGAAAAAAGTCCGCGTCGTGTCGGACATTACCTGATGATGTCCATTTACATGGTCACCAAAACTACCAGCTATATGTTCTTTACCGCAATGGCGGGGAACATTCTGGCGCTGAAAATGATCAACGACATTCTGCACCTGCAAATTAGCTGGGGTGGATGGGCGCTGGCCACCGGATTGCCGGGCATCATTATGCTGCTGGTCACCCCGCTGGTAATTTACACCATGTATCCACCAGAAATTAAAAAGGTGGATAACAAAACCATCGCTAAAGCGGGCCTTGCCGAACTGGGACCGATGAAAATCCGCGAAAAAATGCTGCTCGGTGTCTTTGTGCTGGCGCTACTGGGCTGGATTTTCAGTAAGTCTCTGGGGGTTGATGAATCCACTGTGGCAATCGTTGTTATGGCGACCATGCTGCTGCTGGGTATCGTTACCTGGGAAGACGTGGTTAAAAATAAAGGCGGCTGGAATACCTTAATCTGGTACGGCGGTATTATCGGATTAAGCTCCTTATTATCGAAAGTTAAATTCTTCGAATGGTTAGCTGAAGTCTTTAAAAATAACCTGGCATTTGATGGTCACGGTAACGTTGCTTTCTTCGTTATTATTTTCCTCAGCATTATCGTGCGTTATTTCTTCGCTTCCGGTAGTGCCTATATCGTTGCTATGTTACCGGTATTTGCCATGCTGGCGAACGTCTCCGGCGCACCGTTAATGTTAACCGCGCTGGCACTGTTGTTCTCCAACTCCTATGGCGGCATGGTTACTCACTATGGCGGCGCGGCAGGTCCGGTCATCTTTGGCGTGGGTTATAACGATATTAAATCCTGGTGGTTGGTCGGTGCGGTACTGACGATATTAACCTTCCTGGTGCATATCACCCTCGGCGTGTGGTGGTGGAATATGCTGATCGGCTGGAACATGCTGTAAATATTCTCGTCATACTTCAAGTTGCATGTGCTGCGTCTGCGTTCGCTCACCCCAGTCACTTACTTATGTAAGCTCCTGGGGATTCACTCGCTTGTCGCCTTCCTGCAACTCAAATTATTTAGAGTATATCCATTTATTATCTTTCTGCGCACTTCACGGTGCGCAGATATCTGGAGCATTTGATGATCAAGTTATCTGAAAAAGGGTAATGCTGCCAACTTACTGATTTAGTGTATGATGGTGATTTTAAGGTGCTTGCGTGGCTTCCATTTCCATCAGATGTCCTTCCTGCTCCGCTACTGAAGGCGTGGTGCGTAACGGCAAAAGCACTGCCGGACATCAGCGCTATCTCTGCTCTCATTGCCGTAAAACATGGCAACTACAGTTCACTTACACCGCCTCTCAGCCCGGTACGCACCAGAAA
>NZ_MECT01000262.1:0-1790 GCF_001722145.1 Shigella sp. FC1544 | reverse complement strand
GTTCAGGGAGTCTGACATCAAGAGCGCGGTAGCCTTTTTTAATATTTCATTCTCCATTCAATGCGTTGTAGCTTTTTCCTCAGCTTACGTATTTCGATTTGTTCTGGTGTTATCGGAGAGGCTTTTGGTGTTTTGCCCTGACGCTCATCACGCAGTTGTTTGACCCATCTTGTCATTGTGGAAAGGCCAACATCCATAGCTTTGGCGGCATCTGCCACCGTGTATTTCTGGTCAACAACCAGTTGAGCGGATTCGCGTTTAAACTCTGCGCTAAAATTTCTTTTTTTCATTGGAGCACCTGTGTTGTTCTGAGGTGAGCATATCACCTCTGTTCAGGTGGCCAAATTCAGTGTGCCACTTCAAACACCGTTTCGTGGAGATTTCGCGCACCTGCCGGACACGGATTGTCAGGGATATCGATATCGGATACCGGCCGTAACTCAGCGGATAACGTCAACGGTGTGTATTACCGACCGCTGCAAAAACTGATTAATGGCACCTGGTATAACGTAGCGAGTATTTAACAATGTTGCATTTAAAAAATATTACTGCGGGTAATCCGAAAACTGCGGAACAATACCAGATGACAAAAAAATATGATATTACCTGGCTTTTTTCGGAGGACGACAAAAACTGGTATGAAGAACTGAAGAATTTCGCCAGCGACACAATTAAAATAGCTTACACCGGAGACGGGCGCGTGGTGTGGGTCGGTAAGGATGTGACAGGCATTGAACCCCGTAACGCCAGTGTTATTGAAGTTCCTGATATTACCGCCAACCGCCGCATTACCGCGCCGGGTTACTGGTTTTACCGCAATGATGAATTTGTCCTTGACTACAGACTCAAAGCGGAAGATGAGCGTGATGCCCTTCTGGCTCAGGTCAGTGCCCGGACAGGGGAATGGGAAGAAGACCTGTTGCTGGGGTTAATCAGCGACGAAGATAAAGAAAAGCTGAAAGCCTGTCGTATTTACGCGAAATCGCTGCAGGCGATGGATTTCAGCACCATCACAGATAAAGCCACATATAACGCCATCAACTGGCCGGAGCGTCCCGATGCCGCAGCTTAAAGGTGTGATTAAAACGCCCACGGGAGAACCGCTGGACGGCGCAACCATTACACTAACCTCCATACACAACCGTGCAGGGATTCTGAAAAGTGTTTTCAGCCATGTCACCACACAGAACGGGGAATATGACTTCCCCGTTCTGCCGGGTGTGTACAGCGTTCGCCTGACACAAAGCACACGGCGCCTTTCAGAAATCGGTGTCATCCGCGTTTATGAAGATTCAACGGACGGTTCGCTGAATGATTTTCTGGGCGCAACTAATATTGACCTGCGTCCGGAATCCCTGAAGAAATTCGAAGAGCTGGCGCAACAGGCGCAGCAGAGTGCCGGGAGCGCAGCCGGAAACGCACGGCAGACGGCGCAGGATGTGACGGCAGCCGCAACGGCCCGTGATGATGCACAACGTTTTGCGGAGAAAGCCCGACAGGATGCAACCGTCACAGCTGAGAACAGAAAGGCCACTGCGGAAGATGTGACAAGCACAGGAGCAAATGCAGCCGCAGCCGGACAGAGCGCACAGGATGCCGCAGGTTATGCCCGCGCAGCAGAACAGGCCAAAAATGACATTGATGCTGCGCTGACCGGCACTCTGAAAATGGCTAACCATCTGTCAGAAATCGCAGCAGCAGGCGAAAAGGCACAACAGAAGTCCCGGGATAATCTGGGGCTGAAAAGTGCGGCCACGATGGAAGCACAGAGCGACATTTACGACCGGACA
>NZ_MECT01000261.1:0-1808 GCF_001722145.1 Shigella sp. FC1544 | reverse complement strand
TTTTTTAAGTGACGTAAAACCGTGTTGAGGCCAACGCCCATAATGCGTGCACTGGCGCGACATCCGACGCCATTCATGGCCATATCAATGATTTTCTGGTGCGTACCGGGCTGAGAGGCGGTGTAAGTGAACTGTAGTTGCCATGTTTTACGGCAATGAGAGCAGAGATAGCGCTGATGTCCGGCAGTGCTTTTGCCGTTACGCACCACGCCTTCAGTAGCGGAGCAGGAAGGACATCTGATGGAAATGGAAGCCACGCAAGCACCTTAAAATCACCATCATACACTAAATCAGTAAGTTGGCAGCATTACCCGCAATTGGGTCATTAAACTGCCCGACAGCGTACCTGCTTCAGTATCGCGTTCCTTCTCGGCATTAATTCCCGGCTTTATTATTCTTTCCGTGATGGGGATTATTGCCTGGGCGTTGAATACCTGGGGCACCAACTTCCATCAGATCATTATGGATACCATCTCAACCCCACTGGCATCGTTGGGTAGCGTGGTGGGCTGGGCCTATGTGATCTTTGTTCCACTGCTCTGGTTCTTCGGTATTCATGGCGCGCTGGCGCTGACCGCACTGGACAACGGCATTATGACGCCGTGGGCGCTGGAAAATATCGCGACCTATCAGCAATATGGTTCCGTCGAAGCGGCGCTGGCAGCCGGTAAGACCTTCCATATCTGGGCCAAGCCGATGCTGGACTCCTTTATTTTCCTTGGGGGCAGTGGTGCGACTTTAGGCCTGATCCTGGCTATCTTTATCGCCTCTCGCCGTGCTGATTATCGTCAGGTGGCAAAACTGGCGCTGCCGTCCGGCATCTTCCAGATTAACGAACCGATTCTGTTTGGTCTGCCAATTATCATGAACCCGGTGATGTTTATCCCGTTTGTACTGGTACAACCGATTCTGGCGGCAATCACCCTCGCAGCGTACTACATGGGCATTATTCCTCCGGTGACCAATATTGCACCGTGGACCATGCCAACCGGTCTGGGAGCCTTCTTTAACACCAACGGTAGCGTCGCTGCATTGCTGGTCGCACTCTTCAACCTTGGTATCGCAACGTTAATTTATCTGCCCTTTGTTGTGGTGGCTAACAAAGCGCAAAACGCGATTGATAAAGAAGAGAGCGAAGAAGATATCGCTAACGCCCTGAAATTTTAATCGATGCCGGTACGGTTAATCGTGCCGGTAAGAAGAGAGAGGAACGATGTATGATGGATCTCGATAACATTCCCGATACGCAAACAGAAGCTGAAGAGCTGGAAGAAGTGGTGATGGGGCTTATCATCAACTCCGGACAAGCGCGCAGCCTGGCGTATGCGGCACTGAAACAGGCGAAGTAGGGCGATTTTGCCGCAGCAAAAGCCATGATGGATCAGTCACGGATGGCATTGAATGAAGCGCATCTGGTACAGACGAAACTGATTGAAGGCGATGCGGGCGAAGGTAAGATGAAAGGGTAATGCTGCCAACTTACTGATTTAGTGTATGATGGTGATTTTAAGGTGCTTGCGTGGCTTCCATTTCCATCAGATGTCCTTCCTGCTCCGCTACTGAAGGCGTGGTGCGTAACGGCAAAAGCACTGCCGGACATCAGCGCTATCTCTGCTCTCATTGCCGTAAAACATGGCAACTACAGTTCACTTACACCGCCTCTCAGCCCGGTACGCACCAGAAAATCATTGATATGGCCATGAATGGCGTCGGATGTCGCGCCAGTGCACGCATTATGGGCGTTGGCCTCAACACGGTTTTACGTCACTTAAAAAACTCAGGCCGCAGTCGGTAACCTCGCGCATACA
>NZ_MECT01000260.1:0-1813 GCF_001722145.1 Shigella sp. FC1544 | reverse complement strand
ACGGTTGTGGCGCACGTCTTCGGTGAACGCACTCTGGCCACACTGGAGCGTCTTCTGAGCCTGCTGTCGGCCTTTGAGGTCGTGGTATGGATGACGGATGGCTGGCCGCAGTATGAATCACGCCTGAAGGGAAAGCTGCACGTTATCAGCAAGCGTTACACTCAGCGCATTGAGCGACATAATCTGAATCTGAGACAACATCTGGCAAGGCTGGGACGGAAGTCACTGTCGTTCTCAAAATCGGTGGAGCTGCATGACAAGGTCATCGGGCATTATCTGAACATAAAAC
Organism: Shigella sp. FC1544; assembly: GCF_001722145.1. Lineage (NCBI taxonomy): Bacteria > Pseudomonadati > Pseudomonadota > Gammaproteobacteria > Enterobacterales > Enterobacteriaceae > Shigella > Shigella sp. FC1544. The sequence goes on along the minus strand of NZ_MECT01000260.1, from coordinate 1,524 downwards.
ACTATCAGTAAGTTGGAGTCATTACCGTCGACGCCTGACTGATTATGATAAGTGCAAGGGTAAACGTTCCTTGCGCTTTCTTAAATTAAGAAGTCGCAATGAGTATTACTTTGTAAATTGCAGGGTATTGTTTAAATATCTATATAACCTGAATGTTAGTACTCATTCTTCTCAGTGGTTATTTGCCAATATAATTCCATTCACCATTTTTTAATTCAAACAGTTCTGGAAGAGATGACGGTTGCAGAGTCATGCGTTTGAGTGGCGCATCTTCATCACCGGGGATAACGTTATATCCCATTTTTGCATGGATCTCCGCGGTACCAGGATAGGCTTCTATACCAATTATTGGGTCATTTCCCATTCCAATATTAGCATTAAGTAATGCTGCAAGGGCGAATCCGGAAGAATTTGCCACCCCTGAGACAGTTATTATCTGATCAATATAGATATCAATTCTTGGCTGCTCATTGGTCCATCTTTTTGCCTGAGAAGCTGGAAGGGTTGAAATATATCCTATCGTGGTTCCGGCATAACCAGGAACATTGCAACCAGGGCCTAATGTTATTTCATGAACTGTATAGTCCTCAACAGGATCGAAAGGGCTCTTCATAAATAAATTTAGCCGTAAACCTTCTGCTAACTCTGTAGCAGCATGCGCCTTTTTACATATACCACCATATATTTCGTCTAAAGCTGAGGTGATTTTCAAGTTTCGATAGAGCATACGTCCTGTTGTTGTAATACCATTGAATTCTCTGCATGTATCTGTCGCATAATTAAATGGCCAGGACTGTTTGCCAATATTAAGTTTTCTAATTTCGACAACGCTTTTTCCATCGTAATTATGGTTATTTCCACGAGTAAGAGGCAGAAGATAGATATTTTCCGTATCCATCCGTGCATATTCATATTCACGTGTTAACTTATTGTCGACTTTTGGATGATGAAGGAAGTGATTATCTGTAATAATTTGACTCTGAAGGGCATTGCTTAATGGCATAGACATAATAGTTACCTTTTATGAGTATTTCACCGATGTTTAGAAAAATAGATAAATTTTTCTGTAGTAAAAAAGAAGTAAAAAAATGACATGCATGTTTCTGTTGTAGTGATATCAACTCTACACGGTGATATTAAAGGGTAGGAAACACTCTAAAGTATCAAAAAACGCTCATTTGAAATTATTTTCATGCAATTAAAAAGCATATCTTATTACTAATTGGAATTTGATGTTGCTATATTGATGTCTATATTAATAATGCCTATGAATGGTATTTTTGATGTATTTGATATGTTATCAAGGTAATGCTGCCAACTTACTGATTTAGTGTATGATGGTGATTTTAAGGTGCTTGCGTGGCTTCCATTTCCATCAGATGTCCTTCCTGCTCCGCTACTGAAGGCGTGGTGCGTAACGGCAAAAGCACTGCCGGACATCAGCGCTATCTCTGCTCTCATTGCCGTAAAACATGGCAACTACAGTTCACTTACACCGCCTCTCAGCCCGGTACGCACCAGAAA
>NZ_MECT01000259.1:0-1822 GCF_001722145.1 Shigella sp. FC1544 | reverse complement strand
TTGAGAAGCGGTGTAAGTGAACTGCAGTTGCCATGTTTTACGGCAGTGAGAGCAGAGATAGCGCTGATGTCCGGCAGTGCTTTTGCCGTTACGCACCACCCCGTCAGTAGCTGAACAGGAGGGACAGCTGATAGAAACAGAAGCCACTGGAGCACCTCAAAAACACCATCATACACTAAATCAGTAAGTTGGCAGCATCACCGAAAGATATTTTTATGCATGACCTACCTGAATTTGCTCCGGGTAGAGGTTATAAATAAAAATTGAATCACGACAAACACAATATTCATAGTATGGCGATGCCTACGCCAGCAAGAATAGCGCCAATAATGTTGGGAATATAATAGACACTAGACGCACAGGCATCTCATCTCTTAACAAATAATAATCAGGGTATTTACTTTTGCCTCGCCAGCTGTTTACGTCTAAAGCACACAAGATTAACCATTCAATAACAAATGGCAATATCCATAGCCATACGACTTTACCTTGTAATGTTCGGTATTTCTTTATAATTATTCTGGGAAATCTATCATTTATTTTTAAAATCAAATTATCTTGTTGTTTAAAAATAAGTTCACATACTTTATCATCTTCTTCCGCCATCAACATCTCTGCATACTTAAACATTTCAGAACGTTCCTTTAGCACAGAAGAGTAATTATATGTCCAGTTCCCAGGCAATAATGCTTATGGATATTTAATTAATAATTTAGAGAATATTTTGCAATAATATTTGGCTGTATTCAGAAATACCTGAAAAATCATACTATACAGCCCCAGGGAATGGATAAAGATTCTAACAAAGCATTTCAACAATATATGCTTGTTAAAAATCCATATCGAAATGCCGTTGCAGCATTAATATATGCCTCATTCATAAAATGTAAAAGAGCAAGCTCGTACCAGTAGGGGGGAAATTCATTGACATGTCCTGTCAATACGTACAGAGCCCTGTCATGCTTGCAGCACGTAACAATTCCGTCCCCAGTAACCAGCGTGTCCCCTGATTATTATCAGGGTTATATGTTAGTATTTTATCAATGAGTATAACGGCATCCTGATGACGCTGTAAATGAACATTCGCCAGAATTGCAGCATAAAGAGCGCAAATGCATATGCCAGATGAGCGTGAATATCAATGATGTCAGGAGCATGTCAGGCAAGACGCCTGAGTTTGTTGACGTAATTTGTTTCGTTTATTTCATCACTATCGTATGCGTCAAGAGTTTTTTCAAACTCATCCCGAAATGGGCCAAGCCTGGTTTCAGGAAATAAGAAATACCCCTGGTTATTGTTCACTTAAAAGTATAATTTGTAATTCAAATCCTGAGCCTGTAAAACGGGGAGTAACATATTCTATTCTGAAGAGAATAAAAGTCGTGATGCGATGTATCAAGCCCGGATTGTAATCCCAGATTAACATAGATCACAAAACAACTTATTCTTCACTAACGTGAAGATAAATATCGTTGTATGCCTTATCACGACTACGAATACCAGCAAGATACAACTGACATACGGAAAGATACCATGTTTTTTACTCCCGAAAATAACGCTAAAAAGATACTTCCCCATCGTTTGTCCTTAGTATTGTCAGCGCCAACAATGTGGGCTGACATGATAAAGCTGTCTAGGAAAACGTTCGCCTCCTCAGCGGACAATCCAAATGGTGATTGTCCCTATTAAACGTTTATTTTGAAGGTCGACTGAATAAGGTGATTGGATTTGCCCCTATATTTCCAGACATCTGTTATCACTTAACCCATTACAAGCCCGCTGCCGCAGATATTCCCGTGGCGAGCGATAACCCAGCGCACTA
>NZ_MECT01000258.1:0-1829 GCF_001722145.1 Shigella sp. FC1544 | reverse complement strand
ACGAACAGTGGGGCTACGTCGGTGCTAAATCACGTCAGCGCTGGCTGTTTTACGCGTATGACAGGATACGGAGGACGGTTGTGGCGCACGTCTTCGGTGAACGCACTCTGGCCACACTGGAGCGTCTTCTGAGCCTGCTGTCGGCCTTTGAGGTCGTGGTATGGATGACGGATGGCTGGCCGCTGTATGAATCACGCCTGAAGGGAAAGCTGCACGTTATCAGCAAGCGTTACACTCAGCGCATTGAGCGACATAATCTGAATCTGAGACAACATCTGGCAAGGCTGGGACGGAAGTCACTGTCGTTCTCAAAATCGGTGGGCTGCATGACAAGGTCATCGGGCATTATCTGAACATAAAACACTATCAGTAAGTTGGAATCATTACCTAAATATTGCGAAAATCTATTGGGAATAAACTTTCACTTTCTTTATCATACAGCATATTACCTGTATTAAGATCGTAATGGATTATACTCAACTCATTCAATTTACATATCAACTGTAGATAAAGGCTCTCTATATTATCAGGGATATCAGCTGCATCAATGTCACTAAGGGGAGTCCCAGGCACGCGCAGCATTCGGAGGTACACATCTCCGCCATACTGTATAACAACGGATGCTTCATCGCCATAAAAAGCATTAAAAAGCTCAGATTCTTGCCAAGCCATTTCCAGAATCTCATTGTACTGGTTGCCAATAAGATCATACTTTTTATACAAAGCAGATGAATCATTCACATCTTCAAAGATTTCTGCTGTCGCCCCCTGACCTATTAACTTACCGAGAATGGGCTCCGTTACTATGCCAGCATGAGAATTATTATTCTCAAATGGAAAAGGTGTTTGAATAATGGTAGATGTTATTTTCATGTCATACCTTTGTTACGATATTTAAAAATCACAAGAGATTTTCACACAAAATAACGTTACACGCTACCTTGTGTGGTCCAGATGTTCCTTCCACACGACCATTGCGGCCTTTATACGGCTGCCCTGCCAGGCTGCTGGCTGAATAACCAATCCGTTCGTCCGGTTCAATGGCGGCCATCAGGTTCTGCTCCGCAATGTACTACGAATGCGCTTCCTGTCCTGGATGGCCAGCATGGTCCAGAACATCTCCATCATTTATCAGCAATCTTCCTGCTCATTTCATCCCGCCATGCAGCAGCAGAGGATTCGACCATGTCATGGGGAAGCACATCACCGCATTCGAGTTGCTGACGGCCTGCCGCAACCTGGTCACGGAACCAAGAATTGTGCTGCCGTTCAACGGTCTGGCGCATAAAATCCCGGATTAACTGAGAGCCATTACGGTCCATGCTTTTTGCAGCGGCCATAAAAGCATCCTTCAGTTCTGCGTCGATTCTTACACTCATATTAACCTGTGCCATTTGCCACCTCGTCATTACCACGTATATACACAGTATATAACTGTTCAGATATCGTCACCAGGATATGCCGCGCCAGCGGCATGTAAGGCGGCACTCCGTTGTTGCATATGGCAGAGGAGTAAAACCGCCGAAGCCCGGCGTAAGCCGGTACGTATTGACAGGTTTCACCTGTCCTATCACTGGCGCTGACAGTTTTATGCGATGTGATTATGAATGGTGCAGTTGTGAGCCGTTTTCAGACAATCGCAGGGCCAGTACCTCGTCAGTCAGCTGACGGTAAATCTGCTGTTCAGTCTCACGCATCACCTGTGCACCGGCTTCCCTCTCCGCATCCGCATCACCGCTCAGACCTGATGCTTTCAGCCGGTCAGCCACCCTCTGAGAGTACTCATTCTCCAGCATCTCATACTTCTGCTCTTCTGCCTGCGCCCAGCG
>NZ_MECT01000257.1:0-1866 GCF_001722145.1 Shigella sp. FC1544 | reverse complement strand
CGCAGCGTTACGGCTGCAATAAAGCCGGATATAAAGCTGCAACCTACCCGTCATGTCAAAACAATGGATGCCTTGCAAACGGGATGCGTTCATATAAATACTGTGGGCCGATCGTGACGGGTTATGCCTGTTCGCCAAACGCCTGGAACGGGGCCGCTTCGTCTGGCCGGTGACCCGGGAAGGGAAAGTGCACCTGACGCCAGCTCAGTTATCCATGCTACTGGAGGGGATCGCGTGGCAACATCCCAAACGGACAGAACGGCCTGGCATCCGGATATAACCCGTGATAAAACAAGGGAATGAACAATGAACTCCCCGATGATATTGAGCTGCTTAAAGCCATGTTGCGTAAGCAACAGAGTCGGCTTCGACAGTATGCCTGTCAGGTCGCGGGCTATGAGCAGGAAATTGAACGGCTGAAAGCGCAACTCGACAGGTTGCGTCGTATGTTGTTCGGCCAGAGTTCAGAGAAAAAGCGTCATAAGCTTGAAAATCAGATCCGACAGGCAGAAAAACGACTGTCGGAACTGGAAAACCGACTGAACACAGCCAGAAATCTTCTGGAAGATGCATCGTCAGTCACAGATTCACCTGACACCAGTCCCCCGTCAGAAAACCCGATCGCCAGTAAGCCTGAATCCCCGGGACGAAAATCTTCACGAAAACCGCTGCCGGCAGAACTTCCCCGGGAGACACATCGCCTTCTGCCTGCTGAAACCAGTTGCCCGGCCTGTGGAGGTGTTCTGAAAGAAATGGGGGAAACAATCTCAGAGCAACTGGATATCATTAATACCGCCTTTAAAGTTATCGAAACCATACGTCCCAAACTGGCCTGTAGCCGGTGTGATGTCATCGTTCAGGCACCACTTCCCCCTAAACCGATCGAACGCGGTTATGCCAGTGCAGGGTTACTTGCACGGATCCTGGTCAGCAAATATATGGAACATATCCCTTTATATCGCCAGTCAGAAATATACGCGCGACAGGGCGTGGAGCTGAGCCGTAATACCATGGTGCGCTGGGTATCAGAAATGGCAGACAAACTCCGTCCTCTGTATATAGCGCTGAATGACTATGTTCTGGAGGCAGGAAAGGTGCACGCAGATGACACTCCGGTGAAAGTACTGGCCCCGGGGAACGGAAAGACGAAAACGGGTCGTCTGTGGGTATACGTCAGGGATGATCGTAATGCGGGTTCATCCCTGCCGGCAGCCGTCTGGTTCGCGTATTCGGCAGATCGCAAAGGAGAACATCCGCAGCTCCACCTGGCAAAGTATCAGGGCGTACTGCAGGCTGATGCCTATGCAGGTTATAACGTACTGTACGAAACGGGCCGGGTGAAGGAAGCCGGGTGCCTGGCCCACGCCCGCCGAAAAATCCATGACGAGGATGTGCGCCGTCCGACAGAAATGACTCAGGAAGCGCTCAGACGGATAGCAGAGTTATACGACATAGAAGCGGAGATACGTGGCAGTCCGGCAGAGTGAACCGCCCCGGGTTTCCTGGAGAGTGTTTTATCTGTGAACTCAGGCTGCCAGATCATCGTTTCCGATGGAAGCATAATAAGCTTTTTCTGCTTCTGCCGGAGGAGTATGGCCCAGCCTTTCCAGCAATCGTCGATTGTTATACCAGTCCACCCACGTGAGTGTGGCCAGTTCCACTTCTGCACGGTTTTTCCAGCTCTTACGGTGTATTACCTCCGCTTTGTAAAGACCATTGATGCTCTCCGCCATCGCGTTGTCATACGAGTCGCCTGTACTTCCTGTTGATGCCAGTAATCCGGCTTCCTTAAGCCGCTGTGTGTAGGCCAGCGATACATACTGAGAACCTTTATCACTGTGATGGACCGTGCCGGACGGTCGACGG
>NZ_MECT01000256.1:0-1886 GCF_001722145.1 Shigella sp. FC1544 | reverse complement strand
GGCAACCATGTTATCCAGTGAGGAGAAACAGGTGTTCTGTTTGCCGTTATCCGTTGTCTGTGTACGGGGAGTTCTGGCTTTCGGTGCCAGCATCTGTGCAACACCGCCAAGCGTCATACTGGCACCGAGAGAAAACAGCAGATTACTCGCCATAATTCCTACCCCCGGCATCCATATAGCAACCGCCATAACAGCTGCCCCCAGCACCGCCTGAAACACACCGCCACTTTTAGCTCCCACCAGACGCGGTACTATGTGGATCACTGCACCATTTGCCAGCGGCTCATTAAGACGGGCAGACAATTCGGTTTCACCTGCATCACGCCCGGCAATGCGCACCTGATACCAGCCGTCACTCAGTTTCTGACGAAACGCCGGGAGCTGTGTGGCCAGTGCGCGGATGGCTTCAGCCCCCGTTTTCACACGAAGGTCGATGCGGCGGCCAAATCGTTGCAAATCCCCGTAAAGGCAGATGCGTGCCATTCCCGGTGACGCCAGAGGGAGTGTGTGCGTCGCTGCCATTTGTCGGTATACCTCTCTCGTTTACTCAGTTGTTCAGGAATATGGTGCAGCAGCTCACCGTCGCCGCAGTAAATGGCGGCATGATTCGGCACCGATGAACCAAAACAGCACAGCAGCACATCGCCCGGTTGTGCTGATGACAACGGCACCTGATACAGCCCTGTGGCCTCCAGATTATCCAGATAGAGATTCTGACCGTGACGCCACCAGTCATCCCCGCGATGAAAATCCGGCATCTCAATCCCCGCCAGATGATAAGCATCCCGGAACAGCGTGTAACAGTCCGTCACCCCGTGCTCAAAGCGCCGCCCGGTGAGATGCGGCACACAGCGGAACTTGTGAATCGCCCCCCGGCAGACCAGCCACCACGGCAAATCACTCTGCACCTGCAGCCGCCGGTCAGCCTCACTCAGCCAGGGCAGACCACCGGGATGACTGTGGACCAGTGCCACAATCTCACCCTGCATTTGTGCCCGCAGCCAGTCCTCCGGAGCCATCCGGAACCGTTCCTCCGGCTCACCGGAGATATTCTCGCTGGGAAGATACCTGTCTCCCTCCGGCGTTCTCACCACGAAGCCACACGACTCCGCTGGCGCACATCGCCGGGCGTGCGCCAGAATCGCTGATTCTGTCTGTGTCATGGATTTACTGAGAAAGTTTATTGATGGAAAGGAAACCGCCGAAATTACCGGTATTGTTGCGCAACTCACACCCGCGCATACACTTGCTGCATTTGTCCTTCCGGATATCCGTCGTTGGTTTGTCGAACTCGTCAGCCACTGCCCTGCCCGTGTAACCACACTCATCAGAACGGTAGGTCCACATACAGGTATTCGCCAGCATGATATGCCCCGGGAAAACCACGCCATCCGTCTCCGTTGGTGTGGCCAGCACAAAAGAGGCACTGACCGCGCTCAGTTCGCTGCACTGCTCGATGCGCCAGCGGCTGATCACCTCCTGCTCCGGATCGGCGTCACTGTTTCCGTTGACGAAGTTCACCGCATCCAGAAAACGGGCGTAAACCTTACGCCGGACCACCGTTCCGCCGACCAGACTCTGCAGATCTTCCGCCATCCCGGCGACCATACCGTACAGGTTAGAAACCGTCAGCGTGGGGCGCGTACTGGTGCCTTTGCCATTCAGTTCAAAACCACTCCCCTGAATGGGATACGGCTGATACTGTCGCCCCTGCCAGGTGACCGGCTCACCTTTTTCGTTCTGCTCATTACAGAAAAAATAACGTTCTCCACCGACCTCTGTCAGGTCGATTTCCCAGAGCACCACGCTGGCCGACTGCTCCGCACGGGTGCATTCATTCAGTGTTTCCTGCCGGATATCCTGCATCAGTTCACCACCTGTTCAAA
>NZ_MECT01000255.1:0-29937 GCF_001722145.1 Shigella sp. FC1544 | reverse complement strand
GACATCAAGAGCGCGGTAGCCTTTTTTAATATTTCATTCTCCATTTCAATGCGTTGTAGCTTTTTCCTCAGCTTACGTATTTCGATTTGTTCTGGTGTTATCGGAGAGGCTTTTGGTGTTTTGCCCTGACGCTCATCACGCAGTTGTTTGACCCATCTTGTCATTGTGGAAAGGCCAACATCCATAGCTTTGGCGGCATCTGCCACCGTGTATTTCTGGTCAACAACCAGTTGAGCGGATTCGCGTTTAAACTCTGCGCTAAAATTTCTTTTTTTCATTGGAGCACCTGTGTTGTTCTGAGGTGAGCATATCACCTCTGTTCAGGTGGCCAAATTCAGTGTGCCACTTCAATATCAACTACTATGGTGGGCGCAGCGAAACGGAATTAACCACCGCCCAACTGACGCTGATCACCGATGAAGGATCGGTCAATGAGAAACAGGAAACATTTATTGTACCGATGCGTAATGCTGGCGAGCTGACGCTGGTGAAAAGTTTTGACTGGTGATCCATCCCTTCACACAACCTGGCTCTCTCTTTTTTCAGATAAGACTGCTGGGCGATCTGCCGACGCCAGGATATAACCATTAACAAGCGTCGGCAGATTGGTCATTTCTTATTTTTCGTACTGAGAACTGTCCATCTACTCCGGCTTTCCTGGTTAAGGCAATGGTTTCTAAGCGATACGCATTATTGCAATAATGACAGAACATTGCGGTAACACGCTTTTACCGCTACCTTAACCACACTCCATCGGTCACCTGAGGCGGAGCTTCGCCCCTTTGAAATACCTTGCTTCTTTTCGTACAACCCTGAAAGCCTCGCGCTACATGTTCAGAGCATTGGCGTTAGTGCTCTGGCTGTTGATTGCTTTTTCATCCGTTTTTTACATCGTTAATGCGTTACATCAGCGAGAATCGGAAATTCGTCAGGAATTTAATCTGAGTTCCGATCAGGCTCAGCGCTTTATTCAACGCACCTCTGATGTGATGAAAGAGCTGAAGTACATCGCCGAAAATCGCTTATCGGCAGAAAACGGTGTGCTTTCCCCGCGTGGACGAGAAACGCAGGCGGATGTGCCTGCGTTTGAACCGCTGTTTGCCGACTCCGATTGTTCCGCAATGAGTAACACCTGGCGAGGTTCTCTGGAGTCATTGGCGTGGTTTATGCGCTACTGGCGCGATAATTTTTCTGTGGCTTACGATCTAAACCGGGTATTTTTAATCGGCAGCGATAACCTCTGCATGGCCAATTTCGGTCTGCGTGATATGCCAGTGGAACGCGATACCGCGTTGAAAGCTTTGCATGAACGCATCAATAAATATCGAAATGCACCACAAGATGATAGCGGCAGTAACCTCTACTGGATCAGCGAAGGTCCGCGCCCTGGCGTCGGGTATTTTTACGCGTTGACGCCAGTTTATCTGGCGAACCGGTTGCAGGCGCTTTTGGGGGTCGAGCAGACCATCCGGATGGAGAACTTTTTCTTACCGGGTACGTTGCCGATGGGGGTTACCATTCTTGATGAAAATGGTCATACCCTGATTTCGCTTACCGGACCAGAAAGTAAAATTAAGGGCGATCCTCGCTGGATGCAGGAACGCTCCTGGTTTGGCTATACGGAAGGGTTCCGGGAGCTGGTGCTGAAGAAAAATCTGCCACCCTCATCGCTAAGCATCGTGTATTCGGTGCCGGTTGATAAGGTGCTGGAACGCATTCGCATGTTGATCCTTAACGCAATTTTGCTGAATGTGCTTGCCGGAGCTGCATTGTTTACTCTCGCACGGATGTACGAGCGACGTATTTTCATTCCGGCGGAAAGCGACGCCCTGCGACTGGAAGAACATGAGCAGTTCAATCGCAAGATTGTCGCCTCCGCGCCAGTGGGTATCTGCATTTTGCGTACCGCTGATGGCGTCAATATTTTAAGTAACGAACTGGCGCATACCTATCTCAATATGCTTACGCATGAGGACCGCCAACGACTGACGCAAATTATCTGTGGGCAGCAGGTCAATTTTGTTGATGTCCTGACCAGCAACAATACCAATCTGCAAATCAGCTTCGTCCATTCGCGCTATCGTAATGAAAACGTGGCCATTTGTGTGCTGGTGGATGTTTCTTCGCGCGCGAAGATGGAAGAGTCGTTGCAGGAGATGGCACAAGCAGCGGAACAGGCGAGCCAGTCAAAATCGATGTTCCTTGCCACCGTCAGTCATGAGCTGCGAACGCCGCTGTATGGCATTATCGGTAACCTGGATCTGTTGCAAACCAAAGAGTTACCGAAAGGCGTCGATCGGCTGGTGACGGCAATGAACAACTCTTCCAGCCTGTTGTTGAAAATTATCAGCGATATTCTCGATTTCTCGAAGATTGAATCGGAACAGTTGAAGATCGAACCGAGTGAGTTTTCACCGCGTGAAGTGATGAACCACATCACCGCCAACTATTTACCGCTGGTGGTACGCAAGCAGTTAGGCTTGTACTGCTTTATTGAACCGGATGTGCCAGTGGCCTTAAATGGCGACCCGATGCGTTTACAGCAGGTCATCTCCAACCTGTTGAGTAACGCCATAAAATTCACCGATACCGGCTGTATAGTTTTGCATGTCCGCGCTGATGGCGATTATCTCTCTATCCGTGTTCGCGATACCGGCGTGGGGATTCCGGCGAAAGAAGTGGTGCGCTTGTTTGATCCCTTCTTCCAGGTCGGAACGGGCGTACAGCGAAACTTCCAGGGGACCGGTCTGGGTCTGGCGATTTGTGAAAAACTGATCAGCATGATGGACGGCGATATCTCGGTAGATTCAGAACCGGGAATGGGCAGCCAGTTTACCGTGCGTATTCCGTTGTACGGCGCTCAGTACCCGCAGAAAAAAGGCGTGGAAGGGTTGAGTGGTAAACGCTGCTGGCTGGCGGTCCTCAATGCGTCGCTCTGTCAGTTCCTGGAAACTAGTTTGCAGCGCAGCGGCATCGTCGTTACAACATACGAAGGGCAGGAACCGACTCCCGAAGATGTGTTAATTACTGACGAGGTAGTGAGTAAAAAATGGCAGGGTAGAGCGGTAGTGACCTTCTGTCGTCGCCATATTGGTATTCCGCTGGAGAAAGCGCCAGGGGAGTGGGTACACAGTGTGGCTGCCCCGCATGAGCTACCGGCATTGTTGGCGCGTATTTATTTGATCGAGATGGAGAGCGACGATCCTGCTAACGCTCTGCCGTCGACGGACAAAGCGGTCAGCGATAATGACGATATGATGATTCTGGTCGTGGATGATCATCCGATTAACCGACGTCTGCTGGCAGATCAGTTGGGATCGTTGGGCTATCAATGTAAAACCGCGAATGATGGTGTCGATGCGCTTAATGTACTTAGCAAGAATCATATTGATATCGTGCTTAGCGACGTCAACATGCCAAATATGGATGGTTACCGCTTGACGCAACGCATTCGTCAGTTGGGACTGACGTTGCCGGTAATCGGAGTAACTGCTAATGCGTTGGCTGAAGAGAAGCAGCGGTGTCTGGAGTCCGGTATGGACAGCTGCCTGTCGAAGCCGGTAACGCTGGATGTGATAAAACAGACGCTGACGGTATATGCCGAGAGGGTCAGGAAATCGCGGGAATCGTAGGACGGATAAGGTGTTTATGTCGCATCTGGCATTCAGTGCAAATGCCAGATGCGACGCTGACGCGTCTTATCTGGCCTACTTTGATGTAATCTGTTGAAATAATGGGAATCGTAGGACGCATAAGGCGTTTACGCCGCATCCGGCAATCGGTGCAAATGCCAGATAAGACACTAACGCGTCTTATCTGGCCTACAGGTGATTAGTCTTTATCTGCCGGACTTAACGTCACTGAAGAGAGATAATTCAGCAGGGCGATATCGTTCTCGACACCCAGCTTCATCATCGCAGATTTCTTCTGGCTACTGATGGTTTTAATACTGCGGTTCAGCTTTTTAGCGATCTCGGTCACCAAGAAGCCTTCCGCAAACAGGCGCAGAACTTCACTCTCTTTTGGCGAGAGACGCTTGTCACCGTAACCACCAGCACTGATTTTTTCCAACAGGCGAGAAACGCTTTCCGGGGTAAATTTCTTCCCTTTCTGCAGCGCGGCGAGAGCTTTCGGCAGATCGGTCGGTGCACCTTGTTTCAGCACGATCCCTTCGATATCCAGATCCAATACCGCACTAAGAATCGCCGGGTTGTTGTTCATAGTCAGAACAATGATCGACAGGCTTGGGAAATGGCGCTTGATGTACTTGATTAAGGTAATGCCATCGCCGTACTTATCGCCAGGCATGGAGAGATCGGTAATCAACACATGCGCATCCAGTTTCGGGAGGTTGTTGATCAGTGCTGTAGAGTCTTCAAATTCGCCGACAACATTCACCCACTCAATTTGCTCAAGTGATTTGCGAATACCGAACAAGACTATCGGATGGTCATCGGCAATAATTACGTTCATATTGTTCATGTAATAGGCTACCTTGCTACAGCAAGCTCTTGACATAACTGTCAATGTCGCTGATGTATTTTTCTATTCCTGGAACATCCTTCTCACGAATCAGATGTTCCAGCGTTTCACATAACTGCTTGCCGGGTACCAGATTTAGCATGGCAAATACGCCTTTAAGACGATGAGCCGTTTGGGCTAACGCAGCAAAGTCACTGGTTGCTGCTTCAGTATACAGCCTCTTAACATCATCCGGTACTGTGTCTACAAAGAGCGCATAATAGCCGCTGGCATGGAGTTGCGCATTTTCATCTCCGCCCAGAGGCGATTCTGTCACCTCTTCCTGCGCCAGTTGCACTTCAATTAATTGTAAGACCGCTTCCTGCATAGCGTTGCTCATATTGAAGTTGACGCACAATTGACCAAGCCCAATTTCCCGTACGCCAGACTCATCATCGCTTAAAAGCAAGCCAGAGGCAGTAAGATTAGACGGATTATCCGTTAAAAAGATATCATAATCTTGACTAATTAATCTTTCATCGGGTGTGATACAGGTTGCACCCCAATTTTCTAACTGGCGAGTGACAATATTCCGAATTTCTGCCGAAGTAACATCCACCATTACGCAGACATCATCCAGTAAACGCTCTTCTTCCTCTTCAACTTCCGGGTCAGCGGCGAGCATTTTGATATGCACAGAGTAGCGTGTACCAAGCCCATCCCGCGTTTTGATGTTTAAATGACCGCCCAGTTTACGCGCCAGTTGATCGCTCAGCCAGAATGCCAGCGGGTCCGCCTTGCCATAGCGATCGTTTTGGGGCTGGTTGATAAACGGGAAGTGCAAATTATCCATTTCATGAATACTTACGCCTTCTCCCGTGTCCAGAATGCGGAATGTCAGGCGGTCTTCAGAGGACTCATCCTGATCAACCTCAAGGGTGATTTTTCCCAATTGCGTTGAGGTCACGGCATATTGCATCAGTAGCAGCAAAATACGTCGTAAGGCATCGCGATCGCCGCGGCGCATATCGTGTGCTTTCAGATGATTGTTAATCAGCAGTTGCAGACCTTTACGCTTGATGGCAGGCAACACTGAAGGCACAACTTCATCAATTAAATCCTGCACGGAGAACAGCACCGTCTCACTTTTCCAGCTATCGTCCGCAAGCATGTTCGCTAACTGTATTTCATCGACCAGCCGCACCAGCACATCTGCCTGATTCGCCAGTTGTTTGCTTTCCGGGGCGTTGAGTTTAGCCGCGCTCTCCGCCAGGGACTGTGCGGGTTCTTTCAGCGCATCGCCAATGTTTTTCATAAAGGTCATCCGCCCCTGCTGGTTTTTCTCATACAGACGCTGCGCCTGCTTGAGTTTCTTGTTTACCAGCACTTCGCGATCCTGATCGCGAATAATGAAAATTTGTGTGCGCGGCGCGACCTGGCTGCGGAACATGCGGATCTCATACAGCTCGTTATTGATCGTCGCCTGAATAATCCCCTGATGCTGTTCCGCCATGGTGGTGATGTTTTGCAGATTCAAATGCGGCAGCAAATGATCGGCAATTTTGTTACTTATGACAGTGCGGTTCGATTCCTGATCGTGAACCAGCAGGCCGAGCGGCAGCAGTGAGACTATCTCTTCATTAATTGCCCGTAAAATGCGCAATTCGTTATTGACCGCCGTGCTGGGTAGACTTTCTGTACTGCGGCTGGAGAAATGGCGGAATGTGGTATAGCCAAATAACGCCAGCGCCAGCAAACCGATGTTCAGCAGCAGTGGCAGCAGAATGTTTTGCAACGTATCCAGCAATAAGGTGCCATAAGGAACCTGCCAGACCAGGCGCATATCGGTAGAGTTGAGTGCCGAGGAGATTTCAATCTTCGTACTGTTAAAGTGGATACTGACGCTATCCGTCCCTTCTTTCTCATTATCATTGTCTCCCGTTGCCGTCGCGTCTGGCTCAAGGCGGAAACTGTCCAGCGGCATACCCGGTGGGATCAAATCATTAATCGGTAGATCAAAAGCTACGACCGTTGCCAGATGTCCCGGCTGGTTGAACGTGGTACGCAAGGTAAAGTAATGACCGTTCTGCCAGGCCAGGCGGCGCATGTTAGAAAAACTTTCGCGTGCATCGAGGGCGTTGGCCTGTTGCAACATCTCTGCACGACGTGAATCAACAATGTCGCTGACGGTCGATTCTTTAAATCCGGAGGTGAGATCTTTGAGGGGCAGGGTTGAGATCAGCACCAGACTGTTATCCTGACCATTCAGGTAATACATCGACCACGGTACATTTTCTGCGCCCCACAATGTGTCCAGATAGGTGGACATCCGCTGAGTCATCTCAAGCGTTGAGTTGTCGTGAGAGCCAAAGATTAACGCTTCCGTTTTGCGGCGCGGTTTCTCCAGATAGTAGACATCCTGTTTCAGGCGCGTCTCTTGTAAACCTTCGCCGGAGGAGGGGGAGGTCGTCGCGGCAATGTTGTCGTAGATCTGCCAGGTCACGTAACGCCAGGTATTGACGCGCTTTTGGATAGCGTGGGTAATGTCGACAATCTGGTAACTTTTATCTTTCAGCCATGCGTTAACGGCGCTTTGTACCATTACACCCATCGTCACCAGTAACACAATGATCAACAGTAAAAAGAAGCGGGTAATGCTCCCCGGTAGGAGTGAAAAGCGGGTCGTGGCCGTTGTCTCTTTCTGACGCATTCGTGTTTATGACCTGTTAAAACTTCGCGAAGTGATAGGGCAGTATAAAGGGTACAGTGTGAAATTCCAGACTCTTACCTGATTGATGATTCTCTATTCTCCCGTGATATTTATCATCCTGCATTGGGGGAAATAGATGTACAAGCGCCATTTTGCTGTACAAATAACCTACAAAAAGCCCAACGAAATTAATTGCAAATAAACGATGATTGCTGGAAATTATGCTGATGTTAATTATTTGTGAAATAGTTAACAAGCGTTATAGTTTTTCTGTGGTAGCACAGAATAATGAAAAGTGTGTAAAGAAGGGTAAAAAAAACCGGATGCGAGGCATCCGGTTGAAATAGGGGTAAACAGACATTCAGAAATGAATGACGGTAATAAATAAAGTTAATGATGATAGCGGGAGTTATTCTAGTTGCGAGTGAAGGTTTTGTTTTGACATTCAGTGCTGTCAAATACTTAAGAATAAGTTATTGATTTTAACCTTGAATTATTATTGCTTGATGTTAGGTGCTTATTTCGCCATTCCACAATAATCTTAAAAAGTTCCCTTGTATTTACATTTTGAAACATCTATAGCGATAAATGAAACATCTTAAAAGTTTTAGTATCATATTCGTGTTGGATTATTCTGCATTTTTGGGGAGAATGGACTTGCCGACTGATTAATGAGGGTTAATCAGTATGCAGTGGCATAAAAAAGCAAATAAAGGCATATAACAGAGGGTTAATAACATGAAAGTTAAAGTACTGTCCCTCCTGGTCCCAGCTCTGCTGGTAGCAGGCGCAGCAAACGCTGCTGAAGTTTACAACAAAGACGGCAACAAATTAGATCTGTACGGTAAAGTAGACGGCCTGCACTATTTCTCTGACAACAAGTCAGAAGACGGCGACCAGACCTATGTACGTCTTGGTTTCAAAGGCGAAACTCAGGTTACTGACCAGCTGACCGGTTACGGCCAGTGGGAATATCAGATCCAGGGCAATACCTCTGAAGACAACAAAGAAAACTCCTGGACCCGTGTGGCATTCGCAGGTCTGAAATTCCAGGATGTAGGTTCTTTCGACTACGGTCGTAACTACGGCGTTGTTTACGACGTAACTTCCTGGACCGACGTACTGCCAGAATTCGGTGGCGACACCTACGGTTCTGACAACTTCATGCAGCAGCGTGGTAACGGCTTCGCGACCTACCGTAACACCGACTTCTTCGGTCTGGTTGACGGTCTGAACTTTGCTGTTCAGTACCAGGGCAAAAACGGTAGCGTAAGCGGCGAAGGCATGACCAACAACGGTCGTGGCGCTCTGCGTCAGAACGGCGACGGTGTCGGCGGTTCTATCACTTATGATTACGAAGGCTTCGGTATCGGTGCTGCAGTTTCCAGCTCCAAACGTACTGATGATCAAAATGGTAGCTACATCAGCAATGGTGTAGTTCGTAACTACATCGGTACTGGCGACCGTGCTGAAACCTACACTGGTGGTCTGAAATACGACGCTAACAACATCTACCTGGCTGCTCAGTACACCCAGACCTACAACGCAACTCGCGTAGGTTCCCTGGGTTGGGCGAACAAAGCACAGAACTTCGAAGCTGTTGCTCAGTACCAGTTCGACTTCGGTCTGCGTCCGTCTGTAGCATACCTGCAGTCTAAAGGTAAAAACTTGGGTGTCATCAATGGTCGTAACTACGACGACGAAGATATCCTGAAATATGTTGATGTTGGCGCGACCTACTACTTCAACAAAAACATGTCCACCTATGTTGACTACAAAATCAACCTGCTGGACGACAACCAGTTCACTCGTGACGCTGGCATCAACACTGATAACATCGTAGCTCTGGGTCTGGTTTACCAGTTCTAATCTCGATTGATATCGAACAAAGGGCCTGCGGGCCCTTTGTTCATTGTTTTCAGCGTACAAACTCAGTTTTTTGGTGTACTCTTGCGACCGTTCGCATGAGGATAATCACGTATGGAAATAAGCTTTACCCGCGTGGCACTGCTGGCTGCCGCGCTCTTCTTTGTTGGTTGCGATCAAAAACCACAACCCGCCAAAACCCACGCTACTGAAGTTACCGTTCTTGAAGGCAAAACCATGGGTACCTTCTGGCGTGCCAGCATCCCGGGCATTGATGCCAAACGCAGTGTCGAACTTAAAGAAAAGATTCAGACCCAGCTGGACGCCGACGATCAGCTGCTTTCGACCTATAAAAAAGATTCCGCGCTGATGCGCTTTAACGACTCGCAAAGTTTGTCGCCGTGGCCAGTAAGTGAAGCGATGGCCGAAATCGTCACTACCTCGCTGCGCATTGGCGCGAAGACCGATGGTGCGATGGATATTACCGTCGGGCCGCTGGTAAATCTGTGGGGCTTTGGCCCGGAACAACAGCCGGTTCAAATTCCGAGCCAGGAACAGATCGACGAGATGAAAGCCAAAACTGGTTTACAGCACCTTACGGTCATTAATCAGTCGCATCAGCAATATCTGCAAAAAGACCTGCCGGATTTATATGTCGATCTCTCTACCGTCGGCGAAGGTTATGCGGCGGATCACTTGGCACGCTTGATGGAGCAGGAAGGGATTTCCCGCTATCTGGTGTCGGTGGGCGGCGCGCTGAACAGCCGTGGTATGAACGGTGAAGGCCTGCCGTGGCGGGTAGCGATTCAAAAACCAACCGATAAAGAAAACGCAGTTCAGGCTGTGGTGGATATCAACGGTCATGGGATTAGCACCTCTGGCAGCTACCGTAACTATTACGAACTGGACGGCAAACGTCTTTCCCATGTTATCGATCCGCAAACCGGGCGTCCCATCGAACATAATCTGGTATCCGTGACGGTGATTGCTCCGACGGCGCTGGAAGCCGATGCCTGGGATACTGGCTTGATGGTACTCGGGCCGGAGAAAGCCAAAGAGGTTGTTCGCCGGGAAGGGCTGGCGGTTTATATGATCACCAAAGAAGGCGATAGCTTTAAAACCTGGATGTCACCACAGTTTAAAAGCTTCCTTGTCAGCGAAAAAAATTAAAGCGCAAGATTGTTGGTTTTTGCGTGATGGTGACCGGGCAGACTAAAGGCTATCCTTAACCAGGGAGCTGATTATGAAAAACGCCACATGCTTAACTGACGATCAACGCTGGCAATCTGTCTTAGCCCGCGACCCGAATGCCGACGGCGAATTCGTTTTCGCCGTGCGCACCACAGGCATCTTTTGCCGTCCGTCTTGCCGCGCCAGACATGCCTTGCGGGAAAATGTCTCCTTCTACGCAAATGCCAGCGAGGCACTCGCCGCCGGATTTCGCCCCTGCAAACGCTGCCAACCTGATAAAGCCAATGCCCAGCAACATCGGTTGGATAAAATCACCCACGCGTGTCGACTGCTGGAACAGGAAACGCCTGTAACGTTGGAAGCCTTAGCCGACCAGGTGGCGATGAGTCCATTTCATCTACATCGGTTGTTTAAAGCGACTACCGGAATGACGCCTAAAGCCTGGCAACAGGCCTGGCGCGCTCGCCGTTTGCGCGAATCGCTGGCGAAAGGGGAGAGCGTGACGACGTCTATTCTTAACGCCGGATTCCCCGACAGCAGCAGTTACTACCGCAAAGCCGATGAAACGCTGGGCATGACGGCTAAACAATTCCGTCACGGTGGCGAAAATCTGGCGGTGCGTTACGCGCTGGCTGATTGTGCGCTGGGTCGTTGCCTGGTGGCAGAAAGCGAGCGGGGGATTTGCGCGATATTGCTGGGCGATGATGACGCGACATTAATCAGCGAGTTGCAGCAGATGTTTCCCGCTGCCGACAACGCGCCTGCCGATCTGACGTTTCAGCAACATGTGCGTGAAGTGATCGCCAGCCTCAATCAACGCGATACGCCGCTGACGTTACCGCTGGATATTCGCGGCACTGCTTTTCAGCAACAAGTCTGGCAGGCACTGCGCACGATACCTTGCGGTGAAACCGTCAGTTATCAGCAACTGGCTAACGCCATCGGCAAACCGAAAGCGGTACGGGCCGTTGCCAGCGCCTGTGCCGCCAACAAGCTGGCTATCGTAATACCCTGTCATCGAGTGGTCCGTGGTGATGGCACACTTTCCGGTTACCGCTGGGGCGTGTCGCGTAAAGCGCAACTGCTGCGCCGCGAAGCTGAAAATGAGGAGAGGTAATGTTGGATCTGTTTGCCGATGCTGAACCGTGGCAAGAGCCACTGGCGGCTGGTGCGGTAATTTTACGGCGTTTTGCTTTTAACGCTGCGGAGCAACTGATCCGCGATATTAATGACGTTGCCAGCCAGTCGCCGTTTCGCCAGATGGTCACCCCCGGGGGATATACCATGTCGGTGGCGATGACCAACTGTGGGCATCTGGGCTGGACGACCCATCGGCAAGGTTATCTCTATTCGCCCATTGATCCGCAAACAAATAAACCGTGGCCCGCCATGCCACAAAGCTTTCATGATTTATGTCAACGTGCGGCTACGGCGGCGGGCTATCCAGATTTCCAGCCAGATGCTTGTCTTATCAACCGCTACGCTCCTGGCGCGAAACTGTCGCTGCATCAGGATAAAGACGAACCGAATCTGCGCGCGCCAATTGTTTCTGTTTCTCTGGGCTTACCCGCGATTTTTCAATTTGGTGGCCTGAAACGTAATGATCCGCTCAAACGTTTGTTGTTGGAACATGGCGATATGGTGGTATGGGGCGGTGAATCGCGGCTGTTTTATCACGGTATTCAACCGTTGAAAGCGGGGTTTCATCCACTCACCACCGACTGCCGCTACAACCTGACATTCCGTCAGGCAGGTAAAAAAGAATAAAAATAAGAATTATTATTGCTGTGCGCGCGAAGATGTTTAAACTGCGGGCTGTAATTCATTGTCCGGGTTTTCTGCATGGAACTTCTTGTACTTGTCTGGCGGCAGTATCGCTGGCCATTTATCAGTGTGATGGCGCTAAGCCTCGCCAGTGCGGCATTAGGCATTGGCTTAATTGCTTTTATCAATCAGCGCCTTATCGAAATGGCGGATACCAGTCTGCTGGTATTGCCGGAGTTTCTGGGATTATTGCTGCTGCTGATGGCAGTCACTCTCGGATCGCAACTGGCGCTCACCACTTTGGGGCATCACTTCGTTTACCGACTGCGTAGTGAATTTATCAAGCGGATTCTGGATACCCACGTCGAGCGCATTGAACAACTCGGTAGCGCCTCGTTGCTGGCGGGATTAACCAGCGATGTGCGCAATATCACCATTGCTTTTGTGCGTCTTCCGGAACTGGTGCAGGGGATCATTCTCACTATCGGTTCCGCGGCGTATCTGTGGATGCTGTCGGGCAAAATGTTGCTGGTAACGGCTATCTGGATGGCGATCACCATCTGGGGTGGTTTTGTACTGGTGGCGCGGGTGTACAAACATATGGCGACCCTACGTGAAACCGAAGATAAGCTGTACACGGATTTTCAAACTGTACTTGAAGGGCGCAAAGAGCTGACTCTGAACCGGGAACGCGCCGAGTATGTGTTTAACAACCTCTACATCCCCGATGCGCAAGAGTATCGCCATCATATTATTCGCGCAGACACCTTCCATCTTAGTGCCGTGAACTGGTCAAACATCATGATGCTGGGCGCTATCGGCCTGGTGTTCTGGATGGCGAACAGTCTCGGTTGGGCTGATACCAACGTTGCTGCGACCTATTCGTTGACGCTTTTATTCCTGCGTACGCCGCTGCTTTCGGCGGTTGGCGCATTGCCGACGCTGCTGACGGCGCAGGTGGCGTTTAACAAGCTGAACAAATTCGCGCTCGCGCCTTTCAAAGCAGAGTTTCCGCGCCCGCAGGCGTTTCCCAACTGGCAAACGCTGGAGCTGCGTAATGTGACGTTTAGCTATCAGGATAACGCGTTTTCCGTTGGTCCGATTAATCTCACCATCAAACGTGGCGAGCTACTGTTTCTGATTGGTGGTAACGGTAGTGGAAAATCGACGCTGGCGATGTTGTTGACGGGCTTGTATCAGCCACAAAGCGGCGAAATCTTGCTGGATGGCAAACCTGTCAGCGGCGAACAACCGGAAGATTATCGCAAACTGTTTTCGGCAGTGTTTACCGATGTCTGGCTGTTTGATCAACTGCTGGGGCCGGAGGGTAAACCCGCTAACCCGCAACTGGTTGAGAAGTGGCTGGCGCAGCTGAAAATGGCTCATAAGCTTGAGTTAAGCAACGGGCGTATTGTTAACCTGAAGTTATCAAAAGGGCAGAAAAAACGCGTGGCGCTGTTGCTGGCGCTGGCAGAAGAACGCGATATTATCCTGCTGGATGAATGGGCGGCGGATCAGGATCCACACTTCCGTCGTGAGTTTTATCAGGTGTTGCTGCCGCTGATGCAGGAGATGGGTAAAACTATTTTCGCTATCAGTCATGATGATCATTACTTTATCCACGCCGACCGCCTGCTGGAAATGCGCAATGGGCAACTTAGCGAGCTGACGGGCGAAGAGCGCGATGCCGCTTCGCGTGATGCCGTTGCCCGGACGGCATAATATTACGACGCTGACCTGGCGGACTGCTGCCGTCAGGTCAATATGCTAAAAATCCCTTCATTTCTAATAACCCTATAATTAATCAACGAAATTATAATGTTTCTAAAATTAGAATATAATTTATAAACATTATTTAAATGTTGTTACTTAAGTGTTACCTTTGATGCCGCGCAAATCTCACCTGCAATAAAGCGACTAAAAGTAAGGCATTAACAAGATGAAAAAAGTGACTGCCATGCTCTTCTCGATGGCCGTGGGGCTTAATGCCGTTTCGATGGCGGCAAAAGCGAAAGCGTCCGAGGAGCAGGAAACTGATGTACTGTTGATTGGCGGCGGCATTATGAGCGCCACGTTGGGGACCTATTTACGCGAGCTGGAGCCTGAATGGTCGATGACCATGCTGGAGCGCCTGGAGGGTGTCGCGCAGGAGAGTTCGAACGGCTGGAATAACGCCGGAACCGGGCATTCTGCACTGATGGAACTGAACTACACCCCGCAAAACGCCGATGGCAGTATCAGTATTGAAAAAGCAGTCGCCATTAACGAAGCATTTCAGATTTCCCGCCAGTTCTGGGCGCACCAGGTCGAGCGCGGCGTGCTGCGTACTCCGCGTTCATTTATCAATACCGTTCCGCATATGAGCTTTGTCTGGGGCGAGGATAACGTTAATTTCCTGCGCGCCCGTTACGCCGCGTTGCAACAAAGCTCGCTGTTTCGCGGTATGCGTTACTCTGAAGATCACGCGCAGATCAAAGAGTGGGCACCGTTAGTGATGGAAGGGCGCGATCCGCAACAGAAAGTGGCAGCCACGCGTACGGAAATTGGTACCGATGTGAACTACGGCGAGATCACCCGCCAGTTAATTGCTTCCTTGCAGAAGAAATCTAACTTCTCGCTGCAACTCAGCAGCGAAGTCCGCGCCCTAAAGCGTAATGACGATAACACCTGGACCGTTACCGTTGCCGATCTGAAAAATGGCACTGCACAGAACATTCGTGCCAAATTTGTCTTTATCGGCGCGGGCGGTGCGGCGCTGAAGCTGTTACAGGAATCGGGGATTCCGGAAGCGAAAGACTACGCCGGTTTCCCGGTGGGCGGACAGTTTCTTGTTTCGGAAAACCCGGACGTGGTTAATCACCATCTGGCGAAGGTTTACGGTAAAGCATCCGTTGGCGCACCACCGATGTCGGTTCCGCATATCGATACCCGCGTTCTGGACGGTAAACGCGTAGTGCTGTTTGGGCCATTTGCCACCTTCTCAACCAAATTCCTCAAAAACGGTTCATTGTGGGATCTGATGAGTTCCACCACCACCTCTAACGTGATGCCGATGATGCACGTCGGGCTGGATAATTTCGATCTGGTGAAATATCTGGTGAGTCAGGTGATGTTGAGTGAAGAGGATCGTTTTGAAGCGTTGAAAGAGTACTATCCGCAGGCGAAAAAAGAGGACTGGCGTTTGTGGCAAGCGGGGCAGCGTGTGCAGATTATCAAGCGTGATGCCGATAAAGGTGGTGTACTGCGTCTGGGTACTGAAGTGGTCAGTGACCAGCAAGGGACCATTGCCGCGCTCCTGGGAGCATCGCCAGGGGCGTCAACCGCCGCGCCGATTATGTTGGATCTGCTGGAAAAAGTATTTGGCGATCGCGTTTCCAGCCCGCAATGGCAGGCTACGTTGAAAGCGATCGTTCCGTCTTATGGACGCAAGCTGAACGGTGATGTAGCGGCAACAGAACGCGAGTTGCAGTACACCAGCGAAGTGCTGGGGCTGAAATACGACAAGCCGCAGGCAGCAGATAGTACGCCAAAACCGCAGTTGAAACCGCAACCCGTTCAAAAAGAAGTGGCGGATATTGCGTTGTAATGATGTGCCACATCCGGCATGGTATGCCGGATGTGGCGTATACTGATAAGACGCGCCAGCGTCGCATCAGGCAACCGGCTCGGGCGTTAGATGTTGGATGCGGCGTAACCGCCTTATCCAACCAACGGGGTGCCGTACTTCACAACAGTTTAGCGAACTTCTGCGTTGTCAATTTTCTCTTCCGCCTTCCAGACGCGGTATTTCACATCTACATTGTCTGGCGTATACACCACGATCGGCAGCTTGCTGTTGTAACGCAGCATTCCAGCATCGCCCAGATACGCGGTGACAAATTTCTTCTCTTTCTTGCCATCCGGGCAGGCCATCATCGTGGAAACCGGCGAGCTAACTTTATCAAAGACATAATAATCATAGCCCCAGCCTTCCAGCGTTTTGCTTTCCAGCTTCCCGCCGAGACGATGCAAATTGCAATCGACTTCCAGCGTCTGACCGATTAACAGTTCTACTTTCAGGGGAGATTCATCTTCTTGCGGGGTTAACTGAATCACCTGACGCTTCATCCCTTTTTCAGCTTGTGGATAAGGCGCGATTTTTTCCAGTGGCTGGACGCTTTCTGCCGCCCAGGCGGAAGTGGTAGCGAAAGCGGCAAACAATACTGCAGGTAGAATGGTCTTCATTTTTTTGCTTTCCTTCTTCATTTATAGGTTTTCACCGATGATGTCGCTGAAGGTTAACATATTCATAAGATTTATTAATTTGCTTTATGAATAACTTAAAGAATATTCAGACAATTTTACCTGCTCTTTTAGTGTTAAATTCTGATGAGAGAACAAACCAGCAGAAATATCTCTGGTGAATTAATTGCTATATAAATATGTTTATAACCATTTGAAATGTGAGCAAAAGCCCGTTTTTGCCACGCTTCCCGCCACTCTTTTGATCCTGCTACAGGTTTTACCCCGATCGGGGTATGCATCTTTGACACATCCTTTAATATCTTAGCGGTTATAAAAATGGCTTATTAATTATGCGGTTTATTTGGTCGCTCTCAATTTTCAGAGCGCGTTAATGATGGAAGGTCAATGTGAAGATTGATGCATCCCGTCGGGGCATACTCACTGGTCGCTGGCGCAAAGCCAGTAACGGTATCCGTCCGCCCTGGTCCGGTGATGAATCTCATTTTCTGACCCATTGCACCCGTTGCGACGCCTGTATTAATGCTTGTGAAAACAACATTCTGCAACGCGGCGCGGGCGGCTATCCGAGCGTTAATTTCAAAAATAACGAGTGCAGCTTCTGTTACGCTTGCGCGCAGGCTTGCCCCGAATCGCTATTTTCTCCGCGCCACACCAGGGCCTGGGATTTGCAGTTCACCATTGGGGACGCGTGCCTGGCGTATCAGTCAGTTGAATGCCGCCGCTGTCAGGATAGCTGTGAGCCAATGGCAATTATCTTTCGCCCGACGCTCTCCGGGATCTACCAGCCGCAACTTAATAGCCAACTTTGCAACGGATGTGGAGCATGTGCAGCCAGCTGTCCGGTATCAGCCATAACTGCGGAGTATCTCCATGCACACTAACTGGCAAGTTTGCAGCCTGGTCGTGCAGGCCAAAAGCGAACGAATTTCAGACATCAGCACCCAACTGAACGCCTTTCCCGGCTGTGAAGTTGCTGTCAGCGACGCGCCGAGCGGTCAGTTGATTGTGGTGGTGGAAGCAGAAGACAGCGAAACGCTGATCCAAACCATTGAGTCAGTACGCAACGTAGAGGGCGTGCTGGCGGTGTCGCTGGTTTATCACCAGCAGGAAGAGCAAGGTGAGGAAACACCATGAAACTCAGTCGTCGTAGCTTTATGAAAGCTAACGCCGTTGCGGCCGCTGCGGCGGCTGCCGGTCTCAGCGTGCCGGGCGTTGCCCGCGCCGTTGTTGGTCAGCAGGAAGCCATCAAATGGGATAAAGCGCCGTGCCGTTTCTGCGGTACTGGTTGCGGCGTTCTGGTCGGAACGCAGCAGGGACGTGTGGTGGCCTGTCAGGGCGACCCAGACGCACCGGTTAACCGTGGCCTGAACTGCATTAAGGGCTATTTCCTGCCCAAGATCATGTACGGTAAAGACCGTTTGACGCAGCCGCTGCTGCGTATGAAAAACGGTAAATATGACAAAGAAGGCGAATTTACCCTAATCACCTGGGATCAGGCCTTCGATGTGATGGAAGAGAAATTCAAAACCGCCCTGAAAGAAAAAGGGCCGGAATCGATCGGTATGTTCGGTTCTGGTCAGTGGACTATCTGGGAAGGTTATGCCGCGTCCAAGCTGTTTAAAGCGGGCTTCCGTTCGAACAACATCGACCCGAACGCGCGTCACTGTATGGCGTCGGCAGTAGTTGGCTTTATGCGTACCTTTGGTATGGATGAGCCGATGGGCTGCTATGACGACATCGAGCAGGCTGACGCGTTTGTGCTGTGGGGCGCAAACATGGCGGAGATGCACCCGATCCTCTGGTCGCGCATCACTAACCGTCGTCTCTCTAATCAGAACGTCACCGTGGCGGTGCTTTCTACCTACCAGCATCGTAGCTTCGAGCTGGCGGATAACGGCATCATCTTTACGCCACAGTCTGACCTGGTGATCCTGAACTACATCGCCAACTATATCATTCAAAACAATGCGATAAATCAGGACTTCTTCAGCAAACACGTTAACCTGCGCAAAGGGGCGACGGACATTGGCTACGGTTTACGTCCGACCCATCCGCTGGAAAAAGCAGCGAAGAATCCAGGTTCTGACGCCTCCGAACCGATGAGCTTTGAAGATTACAAAGCCTTCGTTGCCGAGTATACGCTGGAAAAAACTGCCGAAATGACCGGCGTGCCGAAAGACCAGTTAGAACAACTGGCGCAGCTGTATGCCGATCCGAACAAGAAAGTCATCTCCTACTGGACGATGGGCTTCAACCAGCATACTCGTGGCGTGTGGGCTAACAACCTGGTCTACAACCTGCACCTGCTGACCGGCAAAATTTCCCAGCCGGGTTGCGGTCCGTTCTCCCTGACCGGGCAACCTTCTGCGTGTGGTACTGCGCGTGAAGTGGGCACCTTTGCTCACCGTCTGCCTGCGGACATGGTGGTGACCAACGAGAAACACCGTGATATCTGCGAGAAGAAGTGGAATATCCCGAGCGGCACCATTCCGGCGAAAATCGGTCTGCACGCGGTGGCACAAGACCGTGCGCTGAAAGACGGCAAACTGAATGTTTACTGGACCATGTGTACCAACAACATGCAGGCCGGGCCGAACATCAATGAAGAGCGTATGCCGGGCTGGCGCGATCCGCGCAACTTCATCATCGTCTCCGATCCGTATCCGACAGTCAGTGCGCTGGCCGCCGACTTGATCCTGCCGACCGCAATGTGGGTAGAGAAAGAGGGCGCTTACGGTAACGCCGAACGCCGTACTCAGTTCTGGCGTCAACAGGTACAGGCACCGGGCGAAGCGAAATCGGATCTCTGGCAGTTAGTCCAGTTCTCCCGCCGCTTCAAAACTGAAGAAGTATGGCCGGAAGATCTGCTGGCGAAGAAACCGGAACTGCGTGGCAAAACGCTGTACGAAGTGCTGTATGCAACACCGGAAGTGAGCAAATTCCCGGTATCCGAACTGGCGGAAGATCAGCTGAACGATGAATCCCGCGAGCTGGGCTTCTATCTGCAAAAAGGGCTGTTCGAAGAGTACGCATGGTTTGGTCGCGGTCACGGTCACGATCTGGCACCGTTCGATGACTACCACAAAGCGCGCGGTCTGCGCTGGCCGGTGGTGAACGGTAAAGAAACGCAGTGGCGTTACAGCGAAGGTAACGACCCGTACGTGAAAGCGGGCGAAGGCTATAAGTTCTACGGCAAACCGGATGGCAAAGCGGTGATCTTCGCACTGCCATTCGAACCGGCGGCGGAAGCACCGGATGAAGAGTACGACCTGTGGCTCTCTACCGGACGCGTTCTGGAGCACTGGCACACCGGCAGTATGACTCGCCGTGTACCAGAACTGCACCGCGCCTTCCCGGAAGCGGTCCTGTTTATTCACCCGCTGGATGCGAAAGCGCGCGATCTGCGTCGTGGCGACAAAGTGAAAGTGGTTTCTCGCCGTGGCGAAGTGATCTCGATTGTCGAAACGCGCGGTCGTAACCGTCCGCCGCAGGGCCTGGTGTACATGCCGTTCTTCGACGCCGCACAGCTGGTTAACAAACTAACGCTGGACGCGACCGATCCGCTCTCGAAAGAGACGGACTTCAAGAAGTGCGCAGTCAAACTGGAGAAGGTGTAAGCCATTATGTCCCGGTCAGCGAAACCTCAAAATGGTCGCCGCCGCTTTCTGCGCGATGTTGTTCGCACAGCAGGCGGGCTGGCTGCCGTGGGTGTGGCGCTGGGGTTACAACAGCAAACCGCACGCGCATCTGGCGTGCGGTTGCGCCCGCCCGGAGCCATAAACGAGAACGCCTTTGCCAGTGCCTGTGTGCGTTGCGGTCAGTGTGTTCAGGCTTGCCCTTACGACACCTTAAAACTGGCGACGCTGGCCTCTGGTCTGTCGGCGGGCACGCCATATTTTGTCGCACGGGATATTCCTTGCGAAATGTGTGAGGACATTCCGTGCGCCAAAGTGTGCCCGAGCGGTGCGCTGGATCGTGAGATCGAATCGATCGACGACGCGCGGATGGGGCTGGCGGTACTGGTGGACCAGGAAAACTGTCTCAACTTTCAGGGGCTGCGCTGCGATGTTTGTTATCGCGAATGCCCGAAAATTGATGAGGCCATCACCCTGGAGCTGGAGCGCAACACGCGTACCGGTAAGCACGCCCGCTTTCTGCCGACGGTTCACAGAGACGCCTGTACCGGTTGCGGTAAGTGCGAAAAAGTGTGCGTGCTGGAACAACCGGCAATCAAGGTGTTACCGCTGTCACTGGCTAAAGGGGAGTTAGGTCACCATTACCGCTTCGGCTGGCTGGAGGGGAACAATGGCAAATCGTAAACGTGACGCCGGGCGCGAGGCGCTGGAGAAAAAAGGCTGGTGGCGCAGTCACCGTTGGCTGGTGTTACGTCGCCTTTGTCAGTTCTTCGTGCTGGGGATGTTTTTGAGCGGTCCGTGGTTTGGTGTGTGGATCTTACACGGTAACTACAGCAGTAGCCTGTTATTCGACACCGTTCCGCTGACCGATCCGCTGATGACGCTGCAAAGTCTTGCCAGCGGTCATCTGCCTGCCACGGTGGCGTTGACCGGTGCGGTGATTATCACCGTGCTCTACGCCCTGGCAGGAAAGCGATTATTTTGCAGCTGGGTCTGCCCGCTGAATCCGATTACCGACTTAGCGAACTGGTTACGCAGGCGCTTTGACCTCAATCAGTCTGCGACGATCCCTCGCCACATTCGCTACGTGCTGTTGGTGGTCATTCTGCTGGGATCGGCCTTAACTGGCACGCTCATCTGGGAATGGATCAACCCCGTATCTCTGATGGGGCGCAGCCTGGTAATGGGCTTCGGCAGCGGCGCGCTGCTTATTCTCGCGCTGTTTTTATTTGATCTACTGGTCGTTGAACACGGCTGGTGCGGGCACATTTGTCCGGTTGGCGCGCTGTATGGCGTGCTGGGTAGCAAAGGTGTGATTACCGTTGCGGCCACCGATCGGCAGAAATGTAACCGCTGTATGGATTGTTTTCATGTTTGCCCGGAACCGCGCGTGCTACGTGCCCCGGTGCTGGATGAACAAAGCCCGGTGCAGGTCACCAGCCGCGATTGCATGACGTGCGGTCGCTGCGTGGATGTCTGTTCTGAGGATGTATTTACAATAACTACACGATGGAGTTCGGGAGCGAAATCATGAAAAGCCATGACCTGAAGAAAGCGCTGTGTCAATGGACGGCGATGCTGGCCCTGGTGGTAAGCGGCGCGGTTTGGGCGGCTAATGGCGTCGATTTTAGCCAGTCGCCGGAAGTATCCGGGACACAGGAAGGGGCCATTCGGATGCCAAAAGAGCAGGAACGGATGCCGCTGAACTATGTGAATCAGCCGCCAATGATCCCGCATAGCGTTGAAGGTTATCAGGTAACGACCAATACCAACCGCTGCTTGCAGTGCCACGGTGTCGAAAGTTATCGCACCACTGGCGCGCCGCGCATTAGTCCTACTCACTTTATGGACAGCGACGGCAAAGTGGGCGCGGAAGTGGCTCCGCGTCGTTATTTCTGTCTGCAATGTCACGTACCGCAGGCCGATACCGCGCCAATCGTGGGGAATACCTTTACCCCATCAAAAGGTTACGGGAAATAAGAGGTTATTATGGGAAATTCTGACCGTAAGCCTGGTCTGATTAAGCGCCTGTGGAAATGGTGGCGTACCCCCAGCCGTCTGGCGCTGGGGACGCTGCTGTTGATCGGTTTTGTTGGCGGCATCGTCTTCTGGGGGGGCTTTAACACCGGGATGGAAAAAGCCAATACCGAAGAGTTCTGCATTAGCTGCCACGAAATGCGCAACACGGTGTATCAGGAATACATGGATTCCGTGCACTACAACAACCGTAGCGGCGTCCGTGCGACCTGTCGGGATTGTCACGTTCCGCACGAGTTTGTGCCGAAGATGATACGCAAGCTCAAAGCAAGTAAAGAGCTGTATGGTAAAATTTTTGGCGTTATTGACACTCCGCAGAAATTTGAAGCTCATCGTCTGACGATGGCACAGAATGAGTGGCGGCGCATGAAGGACAATAACTCGCAGGAGTGCCGTAACTGTCACAACTTCGAGTATATGGATACAACCGCCCAGAAATCGGTTGCCGCGAAGATGCATGACCAGGCGGTGAAAGATGGGCAAACCTGTATTGATTGCCATAAAGGGATAGCGCACAAGCTGCCCGATATGCGTGAAGTCGAGCCAGGTTTTTAACAGGGTTATTGCGTGGGTATGCTTGAAGCCAGAGAGTTACTTTGTGAGCGGGATGAACGAACCTTATTTAGTGGCTTGTCATTTACGCTGAACGCAGGAGAGTGGGTACAAATCACCGGTAGCAACGGCGCGGGGAAGACAACGCTTCTCCGTTTGCTGACGGGGTTGTCTCGCCCTGACGCAGGCGAGGTTCTCTGGCAAGGACAGCCCTTGCATCAGGTACGCGACAGCTACCATCAAAACCTGTTATGGATAGGCCATCAGCCGGGGATCAAAACCCGGCTGACGGCGTTAGAAAATCTGCACTTTTATCATCGCGATGGCGATACCGCACAATGTCTGGAAGCCCTGGCGCAGGCCGGGCTTGCCGGATTCGAAGATATTCCTGTAAATCAGCTCTCGGCCGGGCAACAACGCCGCGTCGCTTTAGCGCGTCTGTGGCTGACCCGTGCCACGTTATGGATCCTCGACGAGCCTTTTACCGCGATTGACGTTAACGGCGTCGATCGTCTGACCCAGCGTATGGCGCAGCATACGGAGCAGGGGGGGATTGTGATTCTGACTACCCACCAGCCGCTCAACGTTGCTGAAAGTAAAATTCGCCGCATTTCACTGACGCAAACGAGGGCCGCATGATGTTCTGGCGCATTTTCCGTCTTGAGCTGCGTGTAGCGTTTCGCCATAGCGCCGAAATCGCCAACCCGCTGTGGTTCTTCCTGATTGTAATTACCCTTTTTCCGCTCAGTATCGGTCCGGAGCCGCAACTGCTGGCGCGTATTGCACCGGGCATTATCTGGGTTGCTGCGCTGCTTTCATCCTTGCTGGCGCTGGAACGACTGTTCCGTGACGATTTGCAGGACGGCAGTCTTGAACAATTGATGTTGTTGCCGTTACCCTTGCCCGCCGTTGTGCTGGCGAAGGTGATGGCGCACTGGATGGTAACCGGTCTGCCGTTACTCATCCTTTCGCCACTGGTAGCAATGCTACTGGGAATGGATGTTTATGGCTGGCAAGTGATGGCGCTGACGCTGCTGCTGGGAACGCCTACGCTTGGCTTTCTCGGTGCACCGGGTGTGGCGTTGACAGTGGGACTTAAGCGCGGTGGTGTGCTGCTCAGCATACTGGTGTTACCGCTGACTATCCCATTACTCATCTTTGCCACCGCCGCGATGGACGCGGCTTCCATGCATTTGCCCGTTGACGGGTATCTGGCAATTTTAGGCGCGTTGCTGGCAGGCACCGCGACATTAAGTCCTTTTGCGACGGCGGCAGCGTTACGAATCAGCATTCAATAACGCTGGATTACTGATTTTTGTTCGAGTCTGGTATCGAAACTATGTGGAAAACACTGCATCAACTGGCGATCCCACCACGGCTGTATCAAATCTGTGGCTGGTTTATACCGTGGCTGGCAATTGCCAGTGTGGTCGTGCTTACCGTCGGCTGGATCTGGGGATTCGGCTTTGCTCCGGCTGATTATCAGCAGGGAAATAGCTACCGCATTATCTACCTGCATGTGCCTGCGGCGATCTGGTCGATGGGTATTTATGCATCAATGGCGGTGGCGGCGTTTATTGGCCTTGTCTGGCAGATGAAAATGGCCAACCTGGCGGTGGCGGCGATGGCCCCCATTGGTGCCGTGTTTACCTTTATTGCCCTGGTTACCGGCTCTGCATGGGGAAAACCGATGTGGGGCACCTGGTGGGTATGGGATGCACGTCTGACTTCTGAACTGGTGCTGCTGTTTTTGTATGTGGGTGTGATTGCCCTGTGGCACGCCTTCGACGACCGCCGTCTGGCGGGCCGTGCGGCAGGTATCCTGGTGCTGATTGGCGTGGTGAATCTGCCGATTATTCATTACTCCGTGGAGTGGTGGAACACCCTGCATCAGGGATCAACGCGGATGCAGCAAAGTATCGATCCGGCGATGCGTTCGCCGCTGCGCTGGTCGATTTTTGGCTTCCTGCTCCTGTCTGCCACGCTGACGCTGATGCGGATGCGTAATTTGATTTTGCTGATGGAAAAACGCCGTCCGTGGGTGAGTGAACTGATACTGAAAAGAGGCCGTAAATGACCCCTGCATTTGCTTCCTGGAATGAATTTTTCGCAATGGGCGGTTACGCCTTTTTTGTCTGGCTGGCGGTGGTGATGACCGTTATTCCGCTGGTGGTTTTGGTCGTGCACTCGGTGATGCAGCATCGCGCAATTCTGTGTGGTGTGGAGCAACAGCGGGCGCGTGAGGCGCGTTTACGTGCTGCGCAACAGCAGGAGGCTGCATGAATATTCGCCGTAAAAACCGCTTGTGGATTGCCTGTGCTGTGTTGGCAGGTTTGGCGCTGACCATCGGTCTGGTGCTGTATGCGCTGCGCTCGAATATCGATCTCTTTTATACGCCGGGGGAAATTCTCTACGGCAAGCGTGAAACTCAGCAAATGCCGGAAGTCGGTCAGCGTCTGCGCGTTGGCGGGATGGTGATGCCGGGTAGTGTGCAGCGCGATCCCAATTCGCTGAAAGTGACCTTCACCATTTACGACGCTGAAGGCTCAGTGGATGTCTCTTACGAAGGCATTTTGCCGGATCTGTTCCGTGAAGGGCAGGGCGTTGTGGTGCAGGGCGAGCTGGAAAAAGGCAATCATATCCTCGCGAAAGAAGTGCTGGCGAAACACGACGAAAACTACACGCCGCCAGAAGTTGAGAAAGCGATGGAAGCTAACCACCGTCGCCCGGCGAGTGTTTATAAGGACCCAGCATCATGATGCCGGAAATTGGAAACGGGCTGCTGTGCCTGGCGCTGGGAATTGCGCTGCTGCTGTCCGTGTATCCGCTATGGGGCGTGGCGCGCGGAGATGCGCGCATGATGGCGTCTTCCCGCTTGTTTGCCTGGCTGCTGTTTATGTCTGTGGCTGGCGCATTTCTGGTGCTGGTCAATGCTTTCGTGGTCAACGACTTTACCGTCACCTATGTTGCCAGCAACTCCAATACCCAGCTTCCGGTGTGGTATCGCGTGGCGGCTACCTGGGGCGCGCATGAAGGTTCGCTTCTGCTGTGGGTGCTGCTGATGAGCGGCTGGACCTTTGCGGTGGCGATTTTTAGTCAGCGTATTCCGCTGGATATTGTGGCCCGTGTACTGGCGATAATGGGGATGGTCAGCGTCGGCTTTTTGCTGTTCATTCTCTTTACCTCTAACCCGTTCTCACGCACGCTGCTGAACTTCCCAATTGAAGGGCGCGATCTTAACCCGCTGTTACAGGATCCGGGGCTGATCTTCCATCCGCCTCTGCTTTATATGGGGTACGTGGGTTTCTCGGTGGCGTTTGCTTTTGCCATTGCTTCTTTGCTGAGCGGGCGTCTGGACAGCACTTATGCGCGTTTTACTCGCCCGTGGACGCTGGCGGCGTGGATTTTCCTGACGCTCGGCATTGTGCTCGGTTCCGCATGGGCCTATTACGAACTCGGCTGGGGGGGCTGGTGGTTCTGGGATCCGGTAGAAAACGCCTCGTTTATGCCGTGGCTGGTGGGGACTGCGCTGATGCACTCACTGGCGGTCACTGAACAACGCGCCAGCTTCAAAGCGTGGACATTACTGCTGGCAATCAGTGCCTTCTCGTTGTGTCTGCTGGGGACTTTCCTGGTGCGTTCCGGCGTGCTGGTATCGGTACACGCGTTTGCCTCTGATCCGGCACGCGGTATGTTTATCCTCGCCTTTATGGTACTGGTGATTGGTGGTTCGCTGCTGCTGTTTGCCGCGCGTGGACACAAAGTTCGCTCACGCGTAAACAATGCGCTGTGGTCGCGGGAATCTCTGCTGTTAGCGAACAACGTTTTGTTGGTCGCCGCGATGCTGGTGGTATTACTGGGGACGCTGCTGCCGCTGGTGCACAAGCAACTGGGACTGGGCAGTATTTCGATTGGCGAACCGTTCTTCAACACCATGTTTACCTGGCTGATGGTGCCGTTTGCGCTGCTGCTTGGTGTCGGTCCTCTAGTGCGCTGGGGGCGCGATCGCCCACGTAAAATCCGCAATTTATTGATTATCGCCTTCATCTCAACGCTGGTGCTGTCGCTGCTGCTGCCGTGGCTGTTCGAAAGCAAAGTTGTGGCGATGACGGTGCTCGGCCTGGCAATGGCCTGCTGGATTGCTGTGCTGGCAATTGCGGAAGCTGCGCTGCGTATTTCACGTGGCACGAAAACCACCTTCAGTTATTGGGGAATGGTGGCGGCTCACCTGGGGCTGGCAGTGACAATTGTTGGTATTGCCTTTAGCCAGAACTATAGCGTTGAGCGTGATGTGCGCATGAAGTCCGGCGATAGCGTCGATATTCATGAATATCGCTTCACCTTCCGTGATGTCAAAGAGGTGACTGGCCCGAACTGGCGCGGCGGTGTGGTGACTATTGGCGTAACGCGAGAGGGTAAACCGGAAACGGTGCTGTATGCGGAAAAACGTTATTACAACACTGCCGGGTCGATGATGACCGAAGCGGCGATTGACGGCGGCATCACGCGTGACCTGTACGCCGCGCTCGGTGAAGAGCTGGAAAACGGCGCGTGGGCCGTGCGTCTTTACTACAAACCGTTTGTTCGCTGGATTTGGGCGGGCGGGCTGATGATGGCGTTGGGCGGACTGCTGTGTCTGTTTGATCCTCGCTATCGTAAGCGCGTGAGTCCGCAAAAAACTGCGCCGGAGGCTGTATGAAGCGCAAAGTATTGTTAATTCCGTTGATTATCTTCCTGGCGATTGCCGCGGCGCTGCTGTGGCAGCTGGCGCGTAATGCCGAAGGGGATGATCCGACCAATCTGGAATCGGCGCTCATTGGCAAGCCAGTTCCGAAGTTTCGCCTCGAATCACTGGACAATCCGGGGCAGTTTTATCAGGCGGATGTGCTGACTCAGGGCAAACCTGTGCTGCTTAACGTCTGGGCTACCTGGTGTCCGACCTGCCGTGCGGAACATCAATATCTGAATCAGCTTTCTGCGCAGGGCATTCGCGTGGTCGGCATGAACTATAAAGACGATCGCCAGAAGGCAATAAGCTGGCTGAAAGAGCTGGGCAATCCTTACGCGCTAAGCCTGTTTGATGGCGATGGCATGTTAGGGCTGGATCTCGGTGTCTATGGCGCGCCAGAAACGTTCCTCATCGACGGCAACGGCATCATTCGCTATCGCCATGCGGGCGATCTCAATCCTCGCGTCTGGGAAGAAGAGATCAAGCCGCTGTGGGAGAAATACAGTAAGGAGGCCGCACAATGAGGTTTTTATTGGGCGTGCTGATGCTGATGATCTCCGGCTCAGCGCTGGCGACCATCGACGTGTTGCAGTTTAAGGATGAAGCGCAGGAGCAGCAGTTCCGCCAACTCACTGAAGAACTACGCTGCCCGAAATGCCAGAACAACAGCATTGCCGATTCCAACTCGATGATTGCCACCGACCTGCGCCAGAAAGTGTATGAACTGATGCAGGAAGGTAAAAGTAAAAAAGAGATTGTCGATTATATGGTGGCGCGTTACGGCAACTTCGTCACTTACGATCCGCCGTTAACGCCGCTGACCGTGCTGCTGTGGGTGCTTCCGGTAGTGGCTATTGGCATTGGCGGTTGGGTCATTTACGCCCGTTCGCGGCGTCGGGTACGCGTGGTGCCGGACGCGTTTCCTGAACAAAGCGTGCAGGAAGGTAAGCGTGCCGGATATATTGTTTATCTGCCGGGTATTGTGGTGGCGTTAATTGTGGCTGGCGTCAGCTACTACCAGACTGGCAATTATCAGCAGGTGAAAATCTGGCAGCAGGCCACGGCACAGGCTCCGGCGTTGCTGGACAGGGCGCTGGATCCGAAAGCCGATCCGCTCAACGAAGAAGAGATGTCGCGTCTTGCGCTGGGGATGCGTACTCAACTGCAAAAAAATCCGGGAGATATAGAAGGCTGGATTATGTTGGGCCGCGTTGGCATGGCGCTGGGTAACGCCAGTATCGCCACCGATGCATACGCTACTGCGTATCGCCTCGATCCGAAAAACAGTGATGCCGCACTGGGTTATGCTGAAGCGTTGACACGTTCATCTGATCCCAACGACAACCGCCTCGGTGGTGAACTGCTGCGCCAGTTGGTGAGAACGGACCATAGCAATATCCGTGTGTTAAGCATGTATGCGTTTAATGCCTTTGAGCAGCAGCGATTTGGCGAAGCCGTTGCCGCGTGGGAGATGATGTTGAAACTCTTATCTGCCAACGATACTCGCCGTGCGGTGATTGAACGTAGTATCGCGCAGGCGATGCAACATTTGTCGCCGCAGGAGAGTAAATAAAAAGAGGCCCGATGGTGATGCCATCGGGCTATTTTTATTGTGCCCCGCGTTGTTGCAGGAACAGAATGGTGGCTGCCACGCGTGAGCGGACATTGAGTTTGCGCAGCAGATTGCGAATATGTACTTTTACTGTCTGCTCTGAAATATTCAACACCGAGGCAATCTGTTTATTTGACAGCCCCTGTGCCAGCTCATGCAGAACATCCAGCTCGCGCTCCGTCAGCACGCTGAAGGGATCTTCTTCCGCGCCAAACATTTCACGTTCACGTAAGTACTGATTGACGCGTTCGCTAAAGACTTTGCTGCCTTTCGCTCCAGCACGAATTGCTTCCAGCAATACTTCCGGGTCGCTGTCTTTCAACAGATAACCGTCTGCGCCTGCGTCTATCAGCGCAAAGACATCGCTGGAGGCATCTGATACGGTCAGGATAATAATTTGCGCGGTAACGCCATCCCTGCGCAAGGCATTGAGGGTATCCAGGCCACTCATACCTTTCATATTGAGATCCAGCAAGATCACGTCGATATCCAGTCTATTCGCCAGATCGATCGCGCTCGCGCCGTCGCCCGCTTCGGCGACCACTTCAAAGCCAGGATCAAGCTCCAGTAACTGACGAACACCGCGTCGCATAAGTGGATGATCATCCACAATCATCACCTGAAAAGGCGTTGCTTCAGGCATAGTAGTCTCCTGGGGTTTTATTAGAATCATTATGTTTGAGCGTAGCGTTGGTAACGCTACCAGGCGCGTGAATGTTACCCCATTTTATGTATGGACATGTAGTGAAAACTACAACCTTGTCGTTCGCTTTGGCATCATTTTCATTATAAAGACGGAATTTTGCATCAGCTTCTCATCGGTAATGACTCCAACTTACTGATAGTGTTTTATGTTCAGATAATGCCCGATGACCTTGTCATGCAGCTCCACCGATTTTGAGAACGACAGTGACTTCCGTCCCAGCCTTGCCAGATGTTGTCTCAGATTCAGATTATGTCGCTCAATGCGCTGAGTGTAACGCTTGCTGATAACGTGCAGCTTTCCCTTCAGGCGTGATTCATACAGCGGCCAGCCATCCGTCATCCATACCACGACCTCAAAGGCCGACAGCAGGCTCAGAAGACGCTCCAGTGTGGCCAGAGTGCGTTCACCGAAGACGTGCGCCACAACCGT
>NZ_MECT01000254.1:0-1899 GCF_001722145.1 Shigella sp. FC1544 | reverse complement strand
CGGGCCACGGAATGATGAGACCTGTCGGGAACTGTTAGCCCTGTTGACTCCGTTCTGTATCGGCATGGTGACCAGCGATGACTGGGGCAGCTACGCCAGAGAAGTGCCGGAGGAGAAACACCTGACCGGCAAAATCTTCACGCAACGTATGAACGTAACAACCTGACCCTCCGCCCCCGCATCAAGCGGCTGGCACGTAAAACAATCTGCTTCTCGCGTTCCGTGGAAATCCACGAAAAAGTCATCGGTTCCTTCATTGAAAAGCACATATTCTAATGATTGGAAGTACTACCCGGCAAAACTCATTCAGTGCATTCCAGTGATTCAGGATATAGTTGAACGCCTTTACCATTTCAGCATGGTTTGACAAAGTTTTCCTCTGGAGCTTTATCCAGTCATACAAGGACTTCATTCGCGGCACACATTTCTCCTGCCTTACCGCAAGCCGTTTTTCTGCCGGCCTCCCTCGTATTAAATGTGTATCGTTTTTTTACAGTAATTTTAATTTATCATTCTATAATAGGAATAAATGAGCTTGGCTAAAATATGATGTAAAACAAATATACTTACTCGGATTACATTTCCTTGCTCACTGGAATGTTGAATTCAGTGTTATTATTGACTGCAGTCACAATAAAAAAGAATTCCATAGAAAACCTCAATAAATAAATTACAACTAACTTCTGTTATGTGTAAAATGGAAACTATTAAAACTTAATATCGGAAATGGTAAGTGAAATTTGTATAAATATACAATTTTAAATATTTATTCTCACAAATATAAGGTTGCCCTAGCATTATGTTCTCTGTAAATAATACACACTCATCAGTTTCTTGCTCCCCCTCTATTAACTCAAACTCAACCAGTAATGAACATTATCTGAGAATCCTGACTGAATGGGAAAAGAACTCTTCTCCCGGGGAAGAGCGAGGCATTGCTTTTAACAGACTCTCCCAGTGCTTTCAGAATCAAGAAGCAGTATTAAATTTATCAGACCTAAATTTGACGTCTCTTCCCGAATTACCAAAGCATATTTCTGCTTTGATTGTAGAAAATAATAAATTAACATCATTGCCAAAGCTGCCTGCATTTCTCAAAGAACTTAATGCTGATAATAACAGGCTTTCTGTGATACCAGAACTTCCTGAGTCATTAACAACTTTAAGTGTTCGTTCTAATCAACTGGAAAACCTTCCTGTTTTGCCAAACCATTTAACATCATTATTTGTTGAAAATAACAGGCTATATAACTTACCGGCTCTTCCCGAAAAATTGAAATTTTTACATGTTTATTATAACAGGCTGACAACATTACCCGACTTACCGGATAAACTGGAAATTCTCTGTGCTCAGCGCAATAATCTGGTTACTTTTCCTCAATTTTCTGATAGAAACAATATCAGACAAAAGGAATATTATTTTCATTTTAATCAGATAACCACTCTTCCGGAGAGTTTTTCACAATTAGATTCAAGTTACAGGATTAACATTTCAGGGAATCCATTGTCGACTCGCGTTCTGCAATCCCTGCAAAGATTAACCTCTTCGCCGGACTACCACGGCCCGCAGATTTACTTCTCCATGAGTGACGGACAACAGAATACACTCCATCGCCCCCTGGCTGATGCCGTGACAGCATGGTTCCCGGAAAACAAACAATCTGATGTATCACAGATATGGCATGCTTTTGAACATGAAGAGCATGCCAACACCTTTTCCGCGTTCCTTGACCGCCTTTCCGATACCGTCTCTGCACGCAATACCTCCGGATTCCGTGAACAGGTCGCTGCATGGCTGGAAAAACTCAGTGCCTCTGCGGAGCTTCGACAGCAGTCTTTCGCTGTTGCTGCTGATGCCACTGAGAGCTGTGAGGACCGTGTCGCGCTCACATGGAACAA
>NZ_MECT01000253.1:0-1908 GCF_001722145.1 Shigella sp. FC1544 | reverse complement strand
CATACAGGAGCAGTCTGGTCTGAAAACATCAATGTCGCGTAAAGGTAACTGTTACGACAACGCTCCGATGGAAAGCTTCTGGGGAACGCTGAAAAATGAGAGCCTGAGCCACTATCGTTTTAATAACCGGGATGAAGCCATCTCAGTAATACGGGAATACATTGAGATTTTCTACAATCGTCAGCGTCGTCACTCTCGTCTGGGGAATATCTCCCCGGCAGCCTTCAGGGAAAAATATCATCAGATGGCTGCTTAAAAAAAGAACAAATGGTAGTGTCCGCTATTGCCAGTACACCTCACCGGGTGGCATGGATAAACCCGGAAGAGAGTAAATCAAACCGCGCAATTGGCGTTGCGCTGAATGATACTGCATGTCGCGTATTGAAAAAACAAATCGGGAATCATCACCGTTGGGTATTTGTGTATAAGGAAAGCTGTACCAAACCAGACGGAACGAAAGCGCCAACAGTCAGGAAGATGCGGTATGACGCAAACACAGCCTGGAAAGCGGCGCTGAGACGAGCAGGTATTGATGATTTCAGATTTCACGACTTGAGACACACCTGGGCAAGTTGGCTGGTTCAAGCCGGAGTCCCGTTATCAGTGTTACAGGAAATGGGAGGCTGGGAGTCTATCGAAATGGTTCGTCGATATGCTCACCTCGCACCTAATCACCTTACCGAACACGCACGGCAAATAGACTCGATTCTGAACCCATCGGTCCCAAATTTGTCCCAGTCAAGAAATAAGGAACGTACTAATGATGTGTAACTTATTGATTTAAATGGATAATAGGAACAATACACATAGGCGATAAGCTTTGTTTTTGTTGCCTTTTTTATTGTTCATTTTTTATAGATACCCCCAAAAGTACCCCCATATCTTTTTCCGCCCCTGAAATTTGGTTGTTATTCATACAGCATATCAGGCGGTAACGCTCTCCCTTTAACCCACTTATTGTATGATAGTGCTATCCCACAATAAGGAATCAGCCAGCCATGAGAATGACCAGTCGCAAAAAAGAGATACTTAGCTACTTTGAACCGGATAACCTCGAATGGGTGACTGGTGAGATTGGTGCGCCGCCGTTCGATGTGTCGGGTGTGGCCTACCTGCTTCATGGCATGGTGTCGTTCGATAAGCGTCACCAGCTCGAATCAACCCGGCGCACACTGGAAAGCATGGTTGCTGGTGGACTGCTTGAGCGGGTGACAGTGTATGAATCGCGCCAGATACGGCGCGGCGGTGATACTAACGCAACGGTCGTGCGCTACGGTTTACCCGGTCAGTGCGCTGTTATGCGCGATACTGGCGGCGCTGACAACGCAATATCAGGTGAATACATGCGGGTCAGTTAATAGCCTGCAATCTGTCGTTGATGCGGCTCAGGTCGTAAACCCGGCGTTCAATATCCAGCATCAGGAAATTGTGGATCTCGGCCTGCTCAGGATTATCAGACTCTCTGGCCTGTAATAGCAATTCATTGTAACCATGCAAGCCGCCTGAGTTTTCCGCCGGGGTGGTGCCTTTCCCACGCAGGCAGCTAATGGGCTGATTACTCGTATCGTGTGTTTGCTTCTCCAGCACAATGACGCAATCCCACCAGTCGCCAAAGTCATACGTGTAAACCAGCTTGTCACCCTCATTCTGGAGCGCCGCCCATAGTGGCGTGATTGCCGCGTTACCCATGCTTTCATCCTCACCCCATACGCGATACTCGCTACCTGGATCACCTTTACGCCCTTTCTCGAACATATACAGGTGTTCGTCATTCCAGCCAAAAGCTAACTGGATCACGGCATGAAGTTTACTAAAGGGGATTTGCTCTGGAACCAGCACACGCCGCCATATAGGTGGTTTGCTGTCTCGGATGGTTATCTTTAGCTGGTACATGCAAATCCTGAATAA
>NZ_MECT01000252.1:0-1913 GCF_001722145.1 Shigella sp. FC1544 | reverse complement strand
ACATTGAATCAATCAATGTAAGCAATATTAAGTGTCTATACCGATTACTTGATGATCAGGTTGTGTTGAATAAACGCGCATTCTTCGGTGCTTTTTTAATCTTTTGGGGATTTAAATTCCTATCGATGAACTGTCGATATGAAAAAGCGAGCATCATACTGACGTCAAACAAAGGGGTCGCAGACTGGGGAGAAATGTTCGGAGATCACGTGCT
Organism: Shigella sp. FC1544; assembly: GCF_001722145.1. Lineage (NCBI taxonomy): Bacteria > Pseudomonadati > Pseudomonadota > Gammaproteobacteria > Enterobacterales > Enterobacteriaceae > Shigella > Shigella sp. FC1544. The sequence goes on along the minus strand of NZ_MECT01000252.1, from coordinate 1,699 downwards.
GGCAACAGCGATCCTAGATCGGCTGCTACACGCTGAATATCAAAGGAGAGAGTTACCGGTTAAAAGAGAAACGTAAAGCTGGAGTGCTGACCAAAAACACAACGCCAATCAGTGATGATGAAATGGTGGAAAACGGACAGCATCAGTAACGAAAGTATCCTAGCAGGCATGAAAATCGTCCGCATCCCCTAAACGGTCAAAATGCTTCTGCCGTGAAGGAGGGAGAATGCCATCTCATCACTTATATCTGGCGAATGAAACACAGATGGTCGGCCTTGCCCCCAAACACACGGCGGTGCAAAATGGAATGGCAGAAAACTTCGTCAAAACGATGAAATATGATTAAATCAGTGTTATGTTCGAACCTGACGTGTTAACAGCAGTAAAGTAGTCTCGCGAAGGTGTTCAAACATTATAATGAATGGCATCCTCATAGTGCGCAGGGTTATCGCTTGCTGCGGAAATATCTGAAGCGACGTACCAGTAATGGGGAAAATGATAGCTGGTTTCTGAAAATATAGAGGAAAATGTGATATATATATCCTGTTAATATTTAAGGAGAATATAAAATGAAAGTCTCGTTTAAGTCTTTAGGCTATATTTTTCATGATATATATAATAAAAAACACACTATCGATGAGTTCAACGATGTGGTAAGAAAAGCAGTTTTATCAGGTAAAATTAACGAGCTGAATGCATGTCATAAAGTGGCAATTTTTCTTGCCGAAAAAGACAATGAGATAACAAAGAAAGACAAAGCCAAGATAATAGATACATTAACTGAAAACTATTCCATTGAATTTCAACAATTAATGAATATTAGTGAGCACACGTTAAATTCATCTTTATATATTACTCCTGGTGAAAGTGGTTTTGTCAGTTTTGTTAATCGTGAAGGAAAAATATGTCATACTGCATATGTAAAATCATCAGATAATAGCATGGCATATTACCATGCAAATTATAGCAGCATTGACAAATATATTACGGATATGTGCGGCCTTATTTGTATGAGGCATATTGAGTCTACTTGCATTATTTTTTATATGCTTGATGAAAAAGTTTTATCTGCCATTGCTGAATTTATGAATGAAAAAGGATGGCGGGCTGCGTTTTGTTCAGCAAAGAACTTATATAAATGTGTTTAATTTTAGAAAAACTATTTGGTAAAATCCAACAAGAGTCGAGAGGTTCGCGTTGCTTCAGCAGAGCCTCAGCCTGTTCAACCAGACTCAGTTGCAGGTCGTGACGCAGATTTAGTGGTGGTGGTTGATTGTCAGATACCAGCCGATGATCTTGTAGTGCATATCATCAGACTTTGAGAAGCATATGGTTTTGCGGGTAAGCCGCTTAAGATGTGTCCGCAGGTTCAGATTATGTCGCTCTATCCGCTGAGTGCATTTCTTGCTTATAACATGACTGGTTGAGGACAATAAAGTTCGGTATACCGGCTCAGGCATCGGTCATGTAGAAGGCAATGCTAAACTGGCTCAGCAAACTAAGAGCAGCGCGCATCCACTTACCCAATGCGGTTGAGAAAATAGCCTTCGATCGCTTTCATGTGGCGAAACAACCGGGTGAGGTGGTGGATAAAACCCGCCAGAATGAACATCCGCATCTTCCTGTTGAAAGTCGTCGTCAGGCAAAGGGAACTCGCTTCCTGTGGCAGCACAGCGATAAATGGATGACCGAATCCAGG
>NZ_MECT01000251.1:0-1920 GCF_001722145.1 Shigella sp. FC1544 | reverse complement strand
TTGAGAAGCGGTGTAAGTGAACTGCAGTTGCCATGTTTTACGGCAGTGAGAGCAGAGATAGCGCTGATGTCCGGCAGTGCTTTTGCCGTTACGCACCACCCCGTCAGTAGCTGAACAGGAGGGACAGCTGATAGAAACAGAAGCCACTGGAGCACCTCAAAAACACCATCATACACTAAATCAGTAAGTTGGCAGCATCACCCCTTTACACCATCGGCATTTTCCATCCATGATTGAATTAAATAGGTACTATTTTCATCATTATTTGTCACGGCAAGTTGCACTTGTTTTTGCCCTGCCGGATAAATTACGCGAGTCGCACCTAAGGCCACTCCCGCTTCAGCGCGTCCGGCAACCATCATTGCCATGAACATCAGGATACCTGCCAGCAAGCAGAATGTTATTTCCTGCGATTTCCTTACATTGGCGTTTTTATTACTCACTGTCCTGTTCCTGTTATCACATTATCTGCTGAACAATTACTGATAGGTTAAAGAGAACCAGGCCTGGGCATTGGCGATGCCGCCAGTAACCCAACGCCCGGTAGCACGATATTTGGCGATGAAATGTAGCGAAGTAGAGCCTGAGTAAAGCCGTTTCCAGTTTACTGGAGGACGATTAATCGGTACGAGGTTTCCTTCATCATCAAACAACGCTACGCCAATATTGGTGGCTATCCCTGGCCCCTCTCCCACGGAAAGCACATCCGGATTTTTACCATCCGCGACACCGTGAAACGCCACACCCACACGTTCACTCACCACCGTGCTACATTCCCGTAAATGAATAACAAAAGGCACCGGTGCGCTATCTTCCCCTACCGCATGAAACCGGTTACTGCTGATTTGCCCCATATTGACCGTCATTTGTTTATCACCGGCTTCAATCCGGCAAGTTTCCGCAATAATGACGCCCTGAAATTGCATATTTCCGCCGGGCAGCGTGGTATTCCATTTATTTCCGGCCAGAGCAAACATTGGCAGCAACGACGCTAATAGAAATAATCTCTTCCTTTTCATCGTTATTTTTATCGCACAAGGGTGGGCATCCCTGCCCGTAATGACGTCCCTGAACCTGGGTAGGTTATTGATACTGAACCTTGAAGGTCGCATCCGCATTAGCTGCGCCAGGGGTTGCGACACCGGTTGCATAATAACGCGCCTGGAACGGAATGGTGTTAGTACCGTTATTCAGGGTTGTTTGCTCACTGAATGTCGCACCATCCAGCGTCAGCGCAGCACCCGTTCTGTCCAGGATCTGCACACCAACGTTTGTTGCGCTACCCGCAGCTGAACTCTGCAGAGCCAGAACGTTGGTATGACCCGCATCAATCGCCGTACCTAAAAAGGCAACTGCGGCTTTAGATGCAACATTGGTATCGCAATCATTCAGCTGAATGTTAAAACCGACAGCAGAACTGGTTGCTCCTTCCTGTGCCAGCGATGCGGTACGAACCTGTCCTAACTGAACGGTTTGATCAACAGAGCCTGCATCAACTGCGCAAGCGGCGTTAACAACTTCCCCTTTAAAGTGAACGGTCCCACCATTAACCGTCGTGGCAGCGGCCAGAGCCGCTGTAGAACTGAGGGACAGAGCCGACAGAACAACGATTGCCAGAGTTTTAATTTTCATGCTGCTTTCCTTTAAAAAAACTATTTCTAAATCGACATGGGCAGTCGTTCTGTACACTTTGTTTTGTCAACGAGTTTGACTGCCAACACTGCACAGTTTTCCCCCAAAAGATGAAACATTTGGGGCCATTTTGACTCATAGAGGAAAGCATCGCGCACAAACTTTTTCAGTTTATTTGTTGGCTTAATAGTAAGCGTAAACTGACCGCCGTATGTAGCCATTAAGCCTGTATTGGTAACGTAGGTGCCCACCTTTTCAACTAGTGGACACCTGTTATGGAACAGAAAG
>NZ_MECT01000250.1:0-1932 GCF_001722145.1 Shigella sp. FC1544 | reverse complement strand
CAGCCAGGGGGCGATGGAGTGTATTCTGTTGTCCGTCACTCATGGAGAAGTAAATCTGCGGGCCGTGGTAGTCCGGCGAAGAGGTTAATCTTTGCAGGGCTTGCAGAGCATGGGATGATAATGGGTTATCACTAATATGTATTGAACATTCATTCCTCAGATTAAGAATGCTTTCCGGGATATGACTTATCTGATTTCTATCAAAAAAATACTCTCTGACAACGGGATTATTTCCCTCAGAAAATGCTGGTAGCTCAGTGAGGAAATTACGGGTCGCTCTGAGATTTTTAAGAGCCTGTGGGAGCGATGGTAAGGAGACTATTTCGTTATAGCTGATATTCATAGTCAATAACGAATCGGGTAAAGCTGGCAGGTTTTCCAGCTCATTGTGTTGTACCTGAAGTGACTCCAGCGCAGGAGGTAGCACGGGCAATTCTGATAATTTATTGCTGGCGGAATATAATTTTTTTAGCGTAACAGGCAGTTCAGGTAGGTTAGTTAATTGATTATATGATACATTGAGCAGCGTTATCTGAGCTGGTAAGTTGTCAGGTAGCGAGGACAGATTTAAACGGTCCAGTCGAAGTTCATCGGAATTATTGATAAGACATTCTTTAAGTCGGGAGACAGCCTCATCACGCTCTTCACCGGGGAGCGCTTGTTTTTCCCATTTATCCCATGCTGAAAAGTAATCAGCATATGTACCGGAAATAGTGTTATAAAAAGAATTTTGGGGCAATGAAAAGTTATTATTTATCGGTAACATGATGGGCATCCAGTTAAAGCCGGTGGACAAATGGCTTTGTTAAAAGAAATAAGCAGGAGTTTTTATGAAGTTCATTCCATGAAATGAACTTCAGCACTTTTTTATTATAATAAGGATAAACAAAATTGGCTGTAAAAAAACGATACTGTTTCAGTTAACCGTGAATGGCCTGTTTGCACCGTATTGTTCTTATTTTTCGGTTAGTTAAACATCGTACTTCATATTTGAACGGTAAGCGGCTCGTCAGAACCGTATTGATATTTACTGAGAGGTCAGATCAACTTTCCAGGGCAACAGATCGCGTACCCGGTTTGCCGGCCAGTCTTGGATATGCTCAATGACGTAACGCAGCCATTTTGTCAACGCCACGATTTTTGACCCTAGCCTGACATTTATATTCCCCAGAACATCAGGTTAATGGCGTTTTTGATGTCATTTTCGCGGTGGCTGAGATCAGCCACTTCTTCCCCGATAACGAAGATCGGCACACTGGCCATATCAGTGGTCATCATGCGCCAGCTTTCATCCCCGACATGCACCACCGGGTAAAGCTCACGGGAGACTTTATCTGACAGCAGGCGGGCACTGGCCAGGGGGATCACCATCCGTCGTCCGGGCGTGTCAATAATGTCACTCTGTACATCCACAAACAGACGATAACGACTCTCTCTTTTATAGGCGTAAACCTTAAACTGCATTTCACCAGTCCCTGTTCTCATCGGCAAAAGAGCCGTTCATTTCAATAAAACGGGCGATCTCAGCCATCCCCTGCTGATTTTCAGCCTGCCAGCGTTCCGCACGCAGACGGCGGGCCTCTTTTTGCATGGCCGTATTTACCAGGCCTGAGATATTCACGTTTGCGGATTTAAGTAACTGATAGCTGTCACTGTCTATAGTGACAGTAATACGCTGCTTCATGATAAGCCCTCAAAAACATACTTATGATATGTATATGAGTATATATTAATGGTACAAACCATCAATATCCATAAAAAGTACACCATTAATTCACTATAAGTTTTTAATACAATTTTTTCTGCTGCGATTTTTTTATACGATAATTAGCATACTAGACTGGCCCCCTGAATCTCCAGACAACCAGTATCACTTAAATAAGTGATAGTCTTAATACTAGTTTTTAGACTAGTCATTGGAGTACAGATGAT
>NZ_MECT01000249.1:0-1933 GCF_001722145.1 Shigella sp. FC1544 | reverse complement strand
AAAGCTGATTCGCGACGTAAGAAAGTGGCAGGCTCATATGACGGACCTCTGTAATGCGGTATCCAACCCGCGAATATCAGCGTGATTCACCGTCGGATTTACTGCTACGTCGCCCTCAGGGAATTAAACCTAAAAAGAAAATCGTCAAAATTAGAGATTCCGGTTTGACACGGAAAGTCATATTAGCGCTGGGAGCTTACCACCATAACAGGCCCATCATCGACAGAGGAGAACAGGATAAATATATTATCGTTTCGCGTTAATTTATTAGTGTTAAAGGTTCTTAACTTTTCTTCAGTTTCTATAAATATAGGTGAAACATCATCACTACGAATCCACTCTTTATAAAGATACCAGGCATTTGCTTTGATCATATCATCCGTTGATCGTAAGGCCTGATCGATAAGTTGGATAAAAAATTGTTATTTTTATCAATCAGCCCTTTATTCATATTAAACCTGTTAATAAAATGGATCATCTGTTGGGTATCGAAATCCACCTTGCTGAATCGATGTTGACGCATAAAATCATCGAACTTGTTATCTTCACCAGAATGGATATAACTGCGTATAATTGGATCTTTTATATAAGGACAATGGCTAAATGTTTTCTTCATATTCTCAATAAAGTTTTTATTAACAATATTAAGAATTTTTAATTGCATAACCAGTTTTACTGCCAGAACGGATTTCAATATCATTGCATTATCTGGCAATGTATCAATCATTTTTATAATGTTATTGATATAACCATCGAGATCTTCATTCCCAAATATATCTGAATAATCAATAGTTAATTCTAATTGTTCTGTAATGCAATCTTTAAAATTCCCTGTCGACATTCGCACATGATCAAACATAACAGCTGTCAAATTCGATTTAATAAATGATATTTCTTTGGCAGACAGAAACTCTGCTCTGGTGAAGTGCGAAGCGTAAAGATAACAATTATCGAAGTTTGAATTTCTAATCTGACATTCGCGAAAATTACTATGACCAAGTTGACTCTGCGAGAAGTCAACTGTATCAAGAATATTTTGGCTAAAATCAACACATTCGCCACTCGTTTTGAGAAAAATCACATTGTGTAAACGTCGACATTTAAATATGACATTATCAACTGTTGCCTTAGTAAAATTGCAATTCTCAATTTCTTTACATTCGAAAGTTACATGTTGTAGATTTGATGATAAAAAAGACACCTTAGAAATAACGTCACCTTTAAAATGACAATTTGTTACATCAAAATCAGACAGGTCGATATACCCCTGCGCATCTTTATCCATCAGAAAATTACAAGCGCATTCTATTTTTTCATTTCTGTAGAATTTTACACTTATAGTATCATTACTAATTGAGACTTCACGTAACATATTTATTGCATGATTTTTTCGTTCCGTTGTTTTATATTTAAAAATATATCACTGATATAAATAAAGTTATCTCTGTTTAAACCTGTCACCCCATTGAAATTACGTAGTAAATCAAGATCTACTATATTATTTCCTTGAACCACATCATGTTTCATCAAAGAGTTATTGCCACCAGAATTTGTGATATGACCTATCATAAAACCTCTGTAATACAGAAATAAAATAACCTGGAAAAGTAGCCTGAGCGTCCAGACACTACCGGCGAAAGGAAAAGAATCTCTGATAAGGCATTGAGATAATGGACATTCTTAGTGAAGAAGAAGTGAAGTACTATAAAAAATGGTAATGCTGCCAACTTACTGATTTAGTGTATGATGGTGATTTTAAGGTGCTTGCGTGGCTTCCATTTCCATCAGATGCCCTTCCTGCTCCGCTACTGAAGGCGTGGTGCGTAACGGCAAAAGCACTGCCGGACATCAGCGCTATCTCTGCTCTCATTGCCGTAAAACATGGCAACTACAGTTCACTTACACCGCCTCTCAGCCCGGTACGCACCAGAAA
>NZ_MECT01000248.1:0-1935 GCF_001722145.1 Shigella sp. FC1544 | reverse complement strand
ACGGTTGTGGCGCACGTCTTCGGTGAACGCACTCTGGCCACACTGGAGCGTCTTCTGAGCCTGCTGTCGGCCTTTGAGGTCGTGGTATGGATGACGGATGGCTGGCCGCTGTATGAATCACGCCTGAAGGGAAAGCTGCACGTTATCAGCAAGCGTTACACTCAGCGCATTGAGCGACATAATCTGAATCTGAGACAACATCTGGCAAGGCTGGGACGGAAGTCACTGTCGTTCTCAAAATCGGTGGAGCTGCATGACAAGGTCATCGGGCATTATCTGAACATAAAACACTATCAGTAAGTTGGAGTCATTACCCGATTGCCAACCAGTAAAACGCTTCCGTTTTCAACGCACCCCACAGCATCGGCCAGAAAATGAGTCCTGCAATTGCCCCTGTGCGCATAATAGCGCGGGCAAATCCGACCCCAGTAGGGCGAATAGCGGGAAGATAAGAGAGTGTGGCAATGGTCATGCCCAGCCCACCAGGACCCGCTGAATGGAAGAAAATAATTGATCCCAATAACCCTAAAGACAGCCAGGGATTAGTCGTTGCCAGTGCGCCTAACGACAGCAATGCTAAGGTCACAACAGCAAATCCATACATCGACTGTCGGCGAGTACCAGTCGTTGGAGAATAAACGAGCCGATCATCCCGCCTGTCACCCCACAAAGGGCATTCACGACGGCAGAACCGGTCAACGCGCCAGTAAGCCCGCCACTTATTATTCCCGCCAACGTAAGAGGAAGATAAACACCTACGGCGTTATATTGCCACGCCTGCATGGTTGCCACGACACAGCCAAGAATGGTGCGTTTGCGGTAACGATCATTAAATAAGATGCCATATCCACCACTGTATTTATTCTCTGCTTTTTCCGAGAATTTCGCTTCTGTTGTACCCGATGCCGCAACGCGAGCCTGAACACCATAACGTTTTCCCAGAATGTCGCACGCTTCCTGGTAACGCCCGACGCGTGCGGCCCACATTGCGGATTCACCAATAAAGAAGTAACGCAAAATCATGAAGATGACTGCAAAAATAGCTCCGATGAATATTCCGTAACGCCACAATTGTTCTTCAGCGATACCCGACAGAAGCAGCGGCAAAAGTACCAAATAAACAACGGTTGTCGAAACATACCAGGCCATTTGCCAGAGGTTGACCGACGTTCCGGTTTTCTTCGACGTTGAACCACGAAGCTCTGCCACAGCATTGGTTGCCAAAGGGAAGTCGATGCCTAAACCAAAGCCCATGATGACGCGGCACACCAGCACCCACCAGATACTGGGAGCAATAGCTACCGCTGCAGCACCGATGGTGCACAGCCCCATGCCAATAATAAATGCCTGCTTTTGCCCAAAGCGGTTTATTACTCGGTTCGCTAATAAACCGCCAATTAACGCGGCGATTAATACTGATGCATTGACGGTTGCAGCAAGACCCGGCGAAATGCCGAATTGAGCGGCAATGTATTTATTACCAAACCCCACCATCGCCGCCTAGTAGGCATCAATCAATATGCCGCCCAAAGCAATAAAAATAACGCCGATACTGGTGTTGATTGCAGAGTTCTTATTAACAATTAGACTGGCCCCCTGAATCTCCAGACAACCAGTATCACTTAAATAAGTGATAGTCTTAATACTAGTTTTTAGACTAGTCATTGGAGTACAGATGATTGATGTCTTAGGGCCGGAGAAACGCAGACGGCGTACCACACAGGAAAAGATCGCAATTGTTCAGCAGAGCTTTGAACCGGGGATGACGGTCTCCCTCGTTGCCCGGCAACATGGTGTAGCAGCCAGCCAGTTATTTCTCTGGCGTAAGCAATACCAGGAAGGAAGTCTTACTGCTGTGGCCGCCGGAGAACAGGTTGTTCCTGCCTCTGAACTTGCTGCCGCCATGAAGCAGATTAAAGAACTCCAGCGCCTGCT
>NZ_MECT01000247.1:0-2020 GCF_001722145.1 Shigella sp. FC1544 | reverse complement strand
TAGTGCGCTGGGTTATCGCTCGCCACGGGAATATCTGCGGCAGCGGGCTTGTAATGGGTTAAGTGATAACAGATGTCTGGAAATATAGGGGCAAATCCAGGCAGTATCATTTTTATCAAGACGAACATACGGTTTGGTCATCCTCTTCTCCTTTCGAGAGTCAGTGGTACGTCTGAAATCGATCAGACGCGATGCATTGCTCTGAAAGCATAGACGGGAAATATGAGTTTGCTGTGACCATGAAATTTTTCGACTGAACGAAGCGTATGAAATTTGTGTTAGTTCAATAAAAACAATCAGATGAGACTAATCATCTCTTCAGCATTAGCGTTATGAATGAGTAATATAAATCGATAATACCGCCGCTGGGATATCGCGTATTTTCACCCATTGACAATGTTTTTGGCGGTGGCATGATGCGCATGAAATTTGAACTTCCTCACGGTTTTAATTCATGTCCACGTATACCCGGCCTGTCATGCTTTTGCTGTCTGGCCTGCTTTTGTTGACTCTGGCGATTGCGGTGTTAAATACACTCGTGCCGCTTTGGCTCGCCCAGGAACACATGTCCACATGGCAGGTAGGCGTTGTCAGCTCATCCTATTTTACCGGCAACCTTGTCGGTACATTGCTGACAGGGTATGTCATTAAGCGCATTGGCTTTAACCGCAGCTATTATCTGGCCTCCTTCATTTTTGCCGCTGGCTGTGCCGGCCTTGGCCTGATGATTGGATTCTGGAGCTGGTTGGCTTGGCGTTTTGTCGCGGGCGTCGGCTGTGCCATGATTTGGGTGGTTGTTGAGAGCGCGCTGATGTGCAGTGGGACGTCACGTAACCGTGGGCGTTTGCTTGCTGCGTATATGATGGTTTATTACGTGGGAACGTTTTTAGGCCAGTTACTGGTCAGCAAAGTTTCAACCGAGCTGATGTCCGTATTGCCGTGGGTTACAGGTTTGACGTTGGCAGGGATCTTACCGCTGTTGTTTACGCGTGTGCTGAATCAGCAGGCTGAAAACCATGATTCGACGTCAATTACGTCAATGCTAAAACTCCGTCAGGCGCGGCTTGGCGTGAATGGCTGCATTATCTCAGGAATCGTTCTGGGATCTCTATATGGCCTGATGCCGCTGTACCTCAATCACAAAGGGGTGAGCAATGCCAGCATTGGTTTCTGGATGGCGGTACTGGTCAGTGCGGGTATCCTTGGACAATGGTCGATTGGACGTCTGGCGGATAAGTTTGGTCGACTGCTGGTGTTGCGTGTTCAGGTCTTTGTCGTCATTCTCGGCAGTATCGCGATGCTTAGCCAGGCGGCGATGGCCCCAGCGTTATTCATCCTCGGTGCCGCTGGCTTTACGCTATATCCGGTGGCGATGGCATGGGCTTGCGAGAAAGTTGAACATCATCAACTGGTGGCGATGAACCAGGCCTTACTGTTGAGCTATACTGTGGGAAGTCTGCTTGGCCCGTCATTTACCGCTATGCTAATGCAGAATTTCTCCGATAATTTATTGTTTATCATGATCGCCAGCGTATCGTTTATCTATTTGCTGATGCTGCTGCGCAACGCCGGTCATACGCCGAAACCCGTTGCTCACGTGTAAATGAATTCAAGCAGAGTGTGAACTTACTGTTTCACACTCTGCTTTTTTGTTTCTTCTATCTGACTTGCTTTATTCCAAATTTTATTCGTTTAAAAATAAAATGTGCAGCAGGTTATAATTTTGCATTTCGCTATTTCCGCACTTCTTATTTGCCGCGCATAAACCCTCGTTTTACAGATGCCCCTATAATTTTGGCGAAGGATTTGTCTATGGCTGGGAATGTTCAGGAAAAACAGCTGCGATGGTACAACATTGCGCTGATGTCTTTTATCACTGTCTGGGGTTTTGGCAACGTTGTTAATAACTACGCCAACCAGGTGGATTTGCCCCTATATTTCCAGACATCTGTTATCACTTAACCCATTACAAGCCCGCTGCCGCAGATATTCCCGTGGCGAGCGATAACCCAGCGCACTA
>NZ_MECT01000246.1:0-2042 GCF_001722145.1 Shigella sp. FC1544 | reverse complement strand
TTTCTGGTGCGTACCGGGCTGAGAGGCGGTGTAAGTGAACTGTAGTTGCCATGTTTTACGGCAATGAGAGCAGAGATAGCGCTGATGTCCGGCAGTGCTTTTGCCGTTACGCACCACGCCTTCAGTAGCGGAGCAGGAAGGACATCTGATGGAAATGGAAGCCACGCAAGCACCTTAAAATCACCATCATACACTAAATCAGTAAGTTGGCAGCATTACCCTTGCCATAAATATTAGATTTATGCGCACTAACTGTTTTATTGCTAAGCAATAACTTATCGGCAATTTCTTTATTAGATAATCCGCTAACCAGATAACGTAATATGGTCACTTCACGATTAGATAGCACAGTGACCGTTGAACTATTCGTACTACATTTATTGCTTTTTATATAGTTAAGCGTTTCGCTGGGAAAAAACGTGTATCCGGAGAGGATCATCTGAACGGCATGAAAAATATCATTCTGATCATTGCATTTACTGACAAAACCGTTAGCACCAGCTTGTATCGCTCTGCCAGCATAAAAGCATTCTGATTTCGATGATAAAAATAACACTTTCACTGTGCTCTGGATTTGTTTGATCCTTTTCAGGAAGGTAAAACCGTCTGTTCCGGGCAAGTCTATATCCATAATGATTAAATCAACAGGACGGGTTCGGAGATAATCGATGGTTATGCGGTAATCATCCGTTTTCAGGACAATCTGCAATTCACTGTTTTTTGCAACAGAACTTCAATAGACATTCTGATGATAGGATGAGTATCCATAATGATCACCGACGTTGGTTTCATAGTTACCAGTCTCATAGGAGCGGACAATTTTCCGTTAGGGCGGTAAATTGTACTTTGATACATGAAAATACGGGTTTTCTTGATTCAGACGCGCAGCGGTGTGCGTTTGTTTGCCGCTATAGCGAAATAAATCAGAAAATCAGACGCGGTCGTTCACTTGTTCAGCAACCAGATCAAAAGCCATTGACTCAGCAAGGGTTGACCGTATAATTCACGCGATTACACCGCATTGCGGTATCAACGCGCCCTTAGCTCAGTTGGATAGAGCAACGACCTTCTAAGTCGTGGGCCGCAGGTTCGAATCCTGCAGGGCGCGCCATTTCTTCTTCATTTATGCCCGTCTTATCCGTTTCCGCTTTGCCCTTCACCACATCACTTTTTGTCGCTGTTTGGTGAGATAATTCAACGGTGTCAGGCCGTAAAACGCCTTAAAAACAGAGATAAAGTACGACGTGCTGCTATAGCCACATAATTGCGCCACCTGAGTGATATTTTTGTTATCCATCAATAACATCTGTACGGCGTAACGCATACGACACTCTGTGACAATCTGGCTATAGCTGGTATTTTCGTTTTTTAATTTCTTTTTGAGCAGGCTGGGGCTTAAACATAGCGAACTGGCGACAATTCGCAGATTCCAGTAATGCTGAATATCGCTTTGAATAATGCGGCAGACGCTGTCGCGGACGCTGCTGCGTAAGATATACATCAGTAGGGCAATAAACCGCGATTGCTCAAGAAAGTTAGACAATACGGTAAAAAGTAATGCGCGCGTCAACTCCGCTTCGCAGGGTTTGCTGGGTTGCTGCTTGCTGTGGTTGGCGGCTAGCCGGAACACTTCCGGTGTACGGCTATGACAAGCGATAACCGGGGTTGCCAGCCGCGACCAGGGCTTTACACAGGTTAAGTTCTTATTTAAAAACAACAGATAATCGGGTAATGACTCCAACTTACTGATAGTGTTTTATGTTCAGATAATGCCCGATGACCTTGTCATGCAGCTCCACCGATTTTGAGAACGACAGTGACTTCCGTCCCAGCCTTGCCAGATGTTGTCTCAGATTCAGATTATGTCGCTCAATGCGCTGAGTGTAACGCTTGCTGATAACGTGCAGCTTTCCCTTCAGGCGTGATTCATACAGCGGCCAGCCATCCGTCATCCATACCACGACCTCAAAGGCCGACAGCAGGCTCAGAAGACGCTCCAGTGTGGCCAGAGTGCGTTCACCGAAGACGTGCGCCACAACCGT
>NZ_MECT01000245.1:0-2054 GCF_001722145.1 Shigella sp. FC1544 | reverse complement strand
TTTTGTGACAGCCTCAACCCCGATATCGCGCAGACCGCCCGCATCCAGGAAGGACGTCCAGCACTGGTTGGCTGTGAACAGGCGTTTCAGCGATCGGGGAGTAAAAGCGGACAACATGAGGACGGATTAACCCCCGGTATCCTGTAGCCGGGTAAGGGCTGCTGTGTCGCCACGGCGCTCCAGGATGGAGGCCGCGACCATCGCAGGTGGTGGGTCCATGGGTTTGAGCATCTTCATCCAGTCCCATTCACGTTGTGAGAGCTTCTCAGCACCAACAGAGAGCAGAACGGGAACTATACTTTTGCGGGTCAACATAAGAGGATGAGTCCTTAATAAAACAGGTCCTCAGAGCATACATATTCTGCGGAGCGTGCGGCAACAACAGGACGAACAGGGGCGGTTTTCAATTTGCAGCCGTCAGGCTGCCGTGGTTCACGATTTTCACGCTCCAGCTCTTTCAGACGCTGACGTTCAGCGGTGGTGAGCCCTCCATCACCGCCCCCGGTATCCCGCTCATGCTGGCGAACCCAGACACGCAGAGTCTCCGGCGTACAGCCAATCTTTGGAGCAATGGAACAAATTGTCGCCCATTGTGAGTCATATTCGCCCTGACTTTCCAGAACCATACGGACTGCCCGTTGACGGACTTCGGGGGAAAAACGAGTATTTTTAGTCATCCTGTTTACCTCTTTCTCAGGAAGTTTAGTCTCCAGGATTCCCGGGGCGGTTCAGATAGCCTGAACGTGTACTGTCGTAATGGCCAGGTGGAAATCGACAACAACATCGGTGAAAACGCGCTGCGATCGGTGGCGGTTGGAAGAAAAAATTATCTCTTCTTCGGTTCTGACAACGGTGGAGAAAGCGCGGCGATTATCTACAGTCTGCTGGTCACCTGCAAACTGAACGGAGTGGAGCCGGAGGACTGGTTGCGCGAAGTGATCGTGAAGCTCAATGACTGGCCGTCGAACCGAGTGCATGAACTGCTGCCCTGGAACTTCTCAGCTGTAAAATAATCCTTCCGCTACGTACTTCTCTGGGCGCTTACCACTCAACGGCATCGTCAAAATTATCAAAGCGCAGAACATAGATTTATCATGTGTTTTATGGATGGCTTTCTCCATCAGGCATCGTTCGTCACGGGAAATTGGTGCTATGATCGGCATTGCTCAGTCCGGTTGGTGATTTGTTTTGATTTGGCGATTGATCAGATCGCACAATCCGGGCTGAGTTCCCTCTAAGTGATCTAGGTTGTGTCCCTTAATTACGTAAGCGTTGATAAAAGAGTCGGATGCAGCCCAGTTTCACCATCGCCAGGTAATTTCTCGCCGTTTTGTCGTAACGCGTGGCGATGCGGCGATATTCTTTCAGCCGCCCAAAGCACCGTTCAACGACATTACGATTGCGGTACGCATCACGATCAAGCTGTGCACGTCCATCCGATGCCATTTTCTCATTTGACTTTCGGGGGATTACTGCCTTTATACCGTTATTTTTCAGCTCGTTGCGCAATGCGCGCCCTGAATACGCTTTATCAGCCAGTACCGCATGTCCACGGCGTTTCATGCTGCCGTTCTGACGCTGAACGCCAATCCCGTCCAGAAGTCGTTGCGCGAACTGGCTTTCATGAGCTTGTCCGGGGCTTAGCACGATATTTAACGGGAGGCCACTTCCGTCTGTTGCCAGATGGATTTTGGTGCCAAAACCGCCGCGAGAGCGACCCGGGCCATTATCTCCGTCGATATCGGGATGTTTTTTTGAGCACCGGCGGCACATTTCAGCGCCCGGATATTACTGCCATCCAGCGCGGTGGCAGACCAGTCAATAAAGCCGTTTGCATCAAGTAGCGAAAGCAACCTGTTGAAAATAATATTAATCACGCCTGACTTTGACCATCGGTTAAAGCGGTTATAAACAGTTTTCCATGCCCCATATCGTTCGGGTAAATCGCGCCATGGTGCACCGGAACATAACACCCAGAACATGCCATTGATGATTTTACGGTGCTCAGCCCATGGGCGTCCGGCCCGTGGTGTGGCGGGTTCAGGAGGTAACAG
>NZ_MECT01000244.1:0-31165 GCF_001722145.1 Shigella sp. FC1544 | reverse complement strand
CGTGACTGGTACCATCGAACTGCCGGAAGGCGTAGAGATGGTAATGCCGGGCGACAACATCAAAATGGTTGTTACCCTGATCCACCCGATCGCGATGGACGACGGTCTGCGTTTCGCAATCCGTGAAGGCGGCCGTACCGTTGGCGCGGGCGTTGTAGCAAAAGTTCTGAGCTAATTGCCGATAACATTTGACGCAATGCGCACTAAAAGGGCATCATTTGATGCCCTTTTTGCACGCTTTCGTACCAGAACCTGGCTCATCAGTGATTTTCTTTGTCATAATCATTGCTGAGACAGGCTCTGTTGAGGGCGTATAATCCGAAAAGCTAATACGCGTTTCGATTTGGTTTGCCTCGCGATCTCGGGGTGAAAATGTTTGTAGAAAACTTCTGACAGGTTGGTTTATGAGTGCGAATACCGAAGCTCAAGGAAGCGGGCGCGGCCTGGAAGCGATGAAGTGGGTCGTTGTGGTGGCATTGCTCTTGGTGGCGATTGTCGGCAACTACCTTTATCGCGACATTATGCTGCCGCTGCGTGCGCTGGCCGTAGTAATTCTGATTGCTGCAGCGGGTGGTGTCGCGCTGTTAACGACAAAAGGTAAAGCTACCGTTGCTTTTGCCCGTGAAGCGCGTACCGAAGTCCGTAAGGTCATTTGGCCGACTCGCCAGGAAACATTGCACACCACGCTGATTGTGGCTGCGGTTACCGCAGTAATGTCACTGATCCTGTGGGGACTGGATGGTATTCTGGTTCGCCTGGTATCCTTTATCACTGGCCTGAGGTTCTGAGATGTCTGAAGCTCCTAAAAAGCGCTGGTACGTCGTTCAGGCGTTTTCCGGTTTTGAAGGCCGCGTAGCAACGTCGCTGCGTGAGCATATCAAATTACACAACATGGAAGATTTGTTTGGTGAAGTCATGGTACCAACCGAAGAAGTGGTTGAAATCCGTGGCGGTCAGCGTCGCAAAAGCGAACGTAAATTCTTCCCTGGCTACGTCCTCGTTCAGATGGTGATGAACGACGCGAGCTGGCACCTGGTGCGCAGCGTACCGCGAGTGATGGGCTTCATCGGCGGTACTTCCGATCGTCCTGCGCCAATCAGCGATAAAGAAGTCGATGCGATTATGAACCGCCTGCAGCAGGTTGGTGATAAGCCGCGTCCGAAAACGCTGTTTGAACCGGGTGAAATGGTCCGTGTTAATGATGGTCCGTTCGCTGACTTCAACGGTGTTGTTGAAGAAGTGGATTACGAGAAATCTCGTCTGAAAGTGTCTGTTTCTATCTTCGGTCGTGCGACCCCGGTAGAGCTGGACTTCAGCCAGGTTGAAAAAGCCTAACCCAGCGATCAAAAAAGCGGCGATTTAATCGTTGCACAAGGCGCGAGATTGGAATACAATTTCGCGCCTTTTGTTTTTATGGGCCTTGCCCGTAAAAACGATTTTTTATATCACGGGGAGCCTCTCAGAGGCGTTATTACCCAACTTGAGGAATTTATAATGGCTAAGAAAGTACAAGCCTATGTCAAGCTGCAGGTTGCAGCTGGTATGGCTAACCCGAGTCCGCCAGTAGGTCCGGCTCTGGGTCAGCAGGGCGTAAACATCATGGAATTCTGCAAAGCGTTCAACGCAAAAACTGATTCCATCGAAAAAGGTCTGCCGATTCCGGTAGTAATCACCGTTTACGCTGACCGTTCTTTCACTTTCGTTACCAAGACCCCGCCGGCAGCAGTTCTGCTGAAAAAAGCGGCTGGTATCAAGTCTGGTTCCGGTAAGCCGAACAAAGACAAAGTGGGTAAAATTTCCCGCGCTCAGCTGCAGGAAATCGCGCAGACCAAAGCTGCCGACATGACTGGTGCCGACATTGAAGCGATGACTCGCTCCATCGAAGGTACTGCACGTTCCATGGGCCTGGTAGTGGAGGACTAAGAAATGGCTAAACTGACCAAGCGCATGCGTGTTATCCGCGAGAAAGTTGATGCAACCAAACAGTACGACATCAACGAAGCTATCGCACTGCTGAAAGAGCTGGCGACTGCTAAATTCGTAGAAAGCGTGGACGTAGCTGTTAACCTCGGCATCGACGCTCGTAAATCTGACCAGAACGTACGTGGTGCAACTGTACTGCCGCACGGTACTGGCCGTTCCGTTCGCGTAGCCGTATTTACCCAAGGTGCAAACGCTGAAGCTGCTAAAGCTGCAGGCGCAGAACTGGTAGGTATGGAAGATCTGGCTGACCAGATCAAGAAAGGCGAAATGAACTTTGACGTTGTTATTGCTTCTCCGGATGCAATGCGCGTTGTTGGCCAGCTGGGCCAGGTTCTGGGTCCGCGCGGCCTGATGCCAAACCCGAAAGTGGGTACTGTAACACCGAACGTTGCTGAAGCGGTTAAAAACGCTAAAGCTGGCCAGGTTCGTTACCGTAACGACAAAAACGGCATCATCCACACCACCATCGGTAAAGTGGACTTTGACGCTGACAAACTGAAAGAAAACCTGGAAGCTCTGCTGGTTGCGCTGAAAAAAGCAAAACCGACTCAGGCGAAAGGCGTGTACATCAAGAAAGTTAGCATCTCCACCACCATGGGTGCAGGTGTTGCAGTTGACCAGGCTGGCCTGAGCGCTTCTGTAAACTAATGCCTTTACGTGGGCGGTGATTTTGTCTACAATCTTACCCCCACGTATAATGCTTAATGCAGACGTATATCCGAGATATTCGGGTTGTGGCAAGGCGGCAACTGAGTGAGTCGCCAGGAGCATAGCTAACTATGTGACTGGTGCGAATGAAGGAAGCCAACGCCGCCACAAGTTGAATAGCGACGGATAGAAAAGATTTGTTCGTTGGAGCCTGGCCTATCCAGGCCTCCGTCGAAGACCGCAGGAGTTTCGCAAGAAACTTAATCCCCTGCGTAGACGGTGACAGAACGCTAAGATTATTCTTTTATATTCTGGCTTGTTTCTGCTCACCGTAATTAAGACGCTCTCTCCGTTTGGAGGAGTGAAGTGAGTTCCAGAGATTTTCTCTGGCAAACATCCAGGAGCAAAGCTAATGGCTTTAAATCTTCAAGACAAACAAGCGATTGTTGCTGAAGTCAGCGAAGTAGCCAAAGGCGCGCTGTCTGCAGTAGTTGCGGATTCCCGTGGCGTAACTGTAGATAAAATGACTGAACTGCGTAAAGCAGGTCGCGAAGCTGGCGTATACATGCGTGTTGTTCGTAACACTCTGCTGCGCCGTGCTGTTGAAGGTACTCCGTTCGAGTGCCTGAAAGACGCGTTTGTTGGTCCGACCCTGATTGCATACTCTATGGAACACCCGGGCGCTGCTGCTCGTCTGTTCAAAGAGTTCGCGAAAGCGAATGCAAAATTTGAGGTCAAAGCCGCTGCCTTTGAAGGTGAGCTGATCCCGGCGTCTCAGATCGACCGCTTGGCAACTCTGCCGACCTACGAAGAAGCAATTGCACGCCTGATGGCAACCATGAAAGAAGCTTCGGCTGGCAAACTGGTTCGTACTCTGGCTGCTGTACGCGATGCGAAAGAAGCTGCTTAATCGCAGTTATCTTTTTAACGCATTCGCTTACGTATAAACTTATTCTGATATTCAGGAACAATTTAAATGTCTATCACTAAAGATCAAATCATTGAAGCAGTTGCAGCTATGTCTGTAATGGACGTTGTAGAACTGATCTCTGCAATGGAAGAAAAATTCGGTGTTTCCGCTGCTGCTGCTGTAGCTGTAGCTGCTGGCCCGGTTGAAGCTGCTGAAGAAAAAACTGAATTCGACGTAATTCTGAAAGCTGCTGGCGCTAACAAAGTTGCTGTTATCAAAGCAGTACGTGGCGCAACTGGCCTGGGTCTGAAAGAAGCTAAAGACCTGGTAGAATCTGCACCGGCTGCTCTGAAAGAAGGCGTGAGCAAAGACGACGCAGAAGCACTGAAAAAAGCTCTGGAAGAAGCTGGCGCTGAAGTTGAAGTTAAATAAGCCAACCCTTCCGGTTGCAGCCTGAGAAATCAGGCTGATGGCTGGTGACTTTTTAGTCACCAGCCTTTTTGCGCTGTAAGGCGCCAGTAGCGTTTCACACTGTTTGACTACTGCTGTGCCTTTCAATGCTTGTTTCTATCGACGACTTAATATACTGCGACAGGACGTCCGTTCTGTGTAAATCGCAATGAAATGGTTTAAGCGTGATAGCAACAGGCATTGCGGAAAGTGTTCCATTTTCCGGTCAACAAAATAGTGTTGCACAAACTGTCCGCTCAATGGACAGATGGGTCGACTTGTCAGCGAGCTGAGGAACCCTATGGTTTACTCCTATACCGAGAAAAAACGTATTCGTAAGGATTTTGGTAAACGTCCACAAGTTCTGGATGTACCTTATCTCCTTTCTATCCAGCTTGACTCGTTTCAGAAATTTATCGAGCAAGATCCTGAAGGGCAGTATGGTCTGGAAGCAGCTTTCCGTTCCGTATTCCCGATTCAGAGCTACAGCGGTAATTCCGAGCTGCAATACGTCAGCTACCGCCTTGGCGAACCGGTGTTTGACGTCCAGGAATGTCAAATCCGTGGCGTGACCTATTCCGCACCGCTGCGCGTTAAACTGCGTCTGGTGATCTATGAGCGCGAAGCGCCGGAAGGCACCGTAAAAGACATTAAAGAACAAGAAGTCTACATGGGCGAAATTCCGCTCATGACAGACAACGGTACCTTTGTTATCAACGGTACTGAGCGTGTTATCGTTTCCCAGCTGCACCGTAGTCCGGGCGTCTTCTTTGACTCCGACAAAGGTAAAACCCACTCTTCGGGTAAAGTGCTGTATAACGCGCGCATCATCCCTTACCGTGGTTCCTGGCTGGACTTCGAATTCGATCCGAAGGACAACCTGTTCGTACGTATCGACCGTCGCCGTAAACTGCCTGCGACCATCATTCTGCGCGCCCTGAACTACACCACAGAGCAGATCCTCGACCTGTTCTTTGAAAAAGTTATCTTTGAAATCCGTGATAACAAGCTGCAGATGGAACTGGTGCCGGAACGCCTGCGTGGTGAAACCGCATCTTTTGACATCGAAGCTAACGGTAAAGTGTACGTAGAAAAAGGCCGCCGTATCACTGCGCGCCACATTCGCCAGCTGGAAAAAGACGACGTCAAACTTATCGAAGTCCCGGTTGAGTACATCGCAGGTAAAGTGGTTGCTAAAGACTATATTGATGAGTCTACCGGCGAGCTGATCTGCGCAGCGAACATGGAGCTGAGCCTGGATCTGCTGGCTAAGCTGAGCCAGTCTGGTCACAAGCGTATCGAAACGCTGTTCACCAACGATCTGGATCACGGCCCATATATCTCTGAAACCTTACGTGTCGACCCAACTAACGACCGTCTGAGCGCACTGGTAGAAATCTACCGCATGATGCGCCCTGGCGAGCCGCCGACTCGTGAAGCAGCTGAAAGCCTGTTCGAGAACCTGTTCTTCTCCGAAGACCGTTATGACTTGTCTGCGGTTGGTCGTATGAAGTTCAACCGTTCTCTGCTGCGCGAAGAAATCGAAGGTTCCGGTATCCTGAGCAAAGACGACATCATTGATGTTATGAAAAAGCTCATCGATATCCGTAACGGTAAAGGCGAAGTCGATGATATCGACCACCTCGGCAACCGTCGTATCCGTTCCGTTGGCGAAATGGCGGAAAACCAGTTCCGCGTTGGCCTGGTACGTGTAGAGCGTGCGGTGAAAGAGCGTCTGTCTCTGGGCGATCTGGATACCCTGATGCCTCAGGATATGATCAACGCCAAGCCGATTTCCGCAGCAGTGAAAGAGTTCTTCGGTTCCAGCCAGCTGTCTCAGTTTATGGACCAGAACAACCCGCTGTCTGAGATTACGCACAAACGTCGTATCTCCGCACTCGGCCCAGGCGGTCTGACCCGTGAACGTGCAGGCTTCGAAGTTCGAGACGTACACCCGACTCACTACGGTCGCGTATGTCCAATCGAAACCCCTGAAGGTCCGAACATCGGTCTGATCAACTCTCTGTCCGTGTACGCACAGACTAACGAATACGGCTTCCTTGAGACTCCGTATCGTAAAGTGACCGACGGTGTTGTAACTGACGAAATTCACTACCTGTCTGCTATCGAAGAAGGCAACTACGTTATCGCCCAGGCGAACTCCAACCTGGATGAAGAAGGCCACTTCGTAGAAGACCTGGTAACTTGCCGTAGCAAAGGCGAATCCAGCTTGTTCAGCCGCGACCAGGTTGACTACATGGACGTATCCACCCAGCAGGTGGTATCCGTCGGTGCGTCCCTGATCCCGTTCCTGGAACACGATGACGCCAACCGTGCATTGATGGGTGCGAACATGCAACGTCAGGCCGTTCCGACTCTGCGCGCTGATAAGCCGCTGGTTGGTACTGGTATGGAACGTGCTGTTGCCGTTGACTCCGGTGTAACTGCGGTAGCTAAACGTGGTGGTGTCGTTCAGTACGTGGATGCTTCCCGTATCGTTATCAAAGTTAACGAAGACGAGATGTATCCGGGTGAAGCAGGTATCGACATCTACAACCTGACCAAATACACCCGTTCTAACCAGAACACCTGTATCAACCAGATGCCGTGTGTGTCTCTGGGTGAACCGGTTGAACGTGGCGACGTGCTGGCAGACGGTCCGTCCACCGACCTCGGTGAACTGGCGCTTGGTCAGAACATGCGCGTAGCGTTCATGCCGTGGAATGGTTACAACTTCGAAGACTCCATCCTCGTATCCGAGCGTGTTGTTCAGGAAGACCGTTTCACCACCATCCACATTCAGGAACTGGCGTGTGTGTCCCGTGACACCAAGCTGGGGCCGGAAGAGATCACCGCTGACATCCCGAACGTGGGTGAAGCTGCGCTCTCCAAACTAGATGAATCCGGTATCGTTTACATTGGTGCGGAAGTGACCGGTGGCGACATTCTGGTTGGTAAGGTAACGCCGAAAGGTGAAACTCAGCTGACCCCAGAAGAAAAACTGCTGCGTGCGATCTTCGGTGAGAAAGCCTCTGACGTTAAAGACTCTTCTCTGCGCGTACCAAACGGTGTATCCGGTACGGTTATCGACGTTCAGGTCTTTACTCGCGATGGCGTAGAAAAAGACAAACGTGCGCTGGAAATCGAAGAAATGCAGCTCAAACAGGCGAAGAAAGACCTGTCTGAAGAACTGCAGATCCTCGAAGCGGGTCTGTTCAGCCGTATCCGTGCTGTGCTGGTAGCCGGTGGCGTTGAAGCTGAGAAGCTCGACAAACTGCCGCGCGATCGCTGGCTGGAGCTGGGCCTGACAGACGAAGAGAAACAAAATCAGCTGGAACAGCTGGCTGAGCAGTATGACGAACTGAAACACGAGTTCGAGAAGAAACTCGAAGCGAAACGCCGCAAAATCACCCAGGGCGACGATCTGGCACCGGGCGTGCTGAAGATTGTTAAGGTATATCTGGCGGTTAAACGCCGTATCCAGCCTGGTGACAAGATGGCAGGTCGTCACGGTAACAAGGGTGTAATTTCTAAGATCAACCCGATCGAAGATATGCCTTACGATGAAAACGGTACGCCGGTAGACATCGTACTGAACCCGCTGGGCGTACCGTCTCGTATGAACATCGGTCAGATCCTCGAAACCCACCTGGGTATGGCTGCGAAAGGTATCGGCGACAAGATCAACGCCATGCTGAAACAGCAGCAAGAAGTCGCGAAACTGCGCGAATTCATCCAGCGTGCGTACGATCTGGGCGCTGACGTTCGTCAGAAAGTTGACCTGAGTACCTTCAGCGATGAAGAAGTTATGCGTCTGGCTGAAAACCTGCGCAAAGGTATGCCAATCGCAACGCCGGTGTTCGACGGTGCGAAAGAAGCAGAAATTAAAGAGCTGCTGAAACTTGGCGACCTGCCGACTTCCGGTCAGATCCGCCTGTACGATGGTCGCACTGGTGAACAGTTCGAGCGTCCGGTAACCGTTGGTTACATGTACATGCTGAAACTGAACCACCTGGTCGACGACAAGATGCACGCGCGTTCCACCGGTTCTTACAGCCTGGTTACTCAGCAGCCGCTGGGTGGTAAGGCACAGTTCGGTGGTCAGCGTTTCGGGGAGATGGAAGTGTGGGCGCTGGAAGCATACGGCGCAGCATACACCCTGCAGGAAATGCTCACCGTTAAGTCTGATGACGTGAACGGTCGTACCAAGATGTATAAAAACATCGTGGACGGCAACCATCAGATGGAGCCGGGCATGCCAGAATCCTTCAACGTATTGTTGAAAGAGATTCGTTCGCTGGGTATCAACATCGAACTGGAAGACGAGTAATTCTCGCTCAAACAGGTCACTGCTGTCGGGTTAAAACCCGGCAGCGGATTGTGCTAACTCCGACGGGAGCAAATCCGTGAAAGATTTATTAAAGTTTCTGAAAGCGCAGACTAAAACCGAAGAGTTTGATGCGATCAAAATTGCTCTGGCTTCGCCAGACATGATCCGTTCATGGTCTTTCGGTGAAGTTAAAAAGCCGGAAACCATCAACTACCGTACGTTCAAACCAGAACGTGACGGCCTTTTCTGCGCCCGTATCTTTGGGCCGGTAAAAGATTACGAGTGCCTGTGCGGTAAGTACAAGCGCCTGAAACACCGTGGCGTCATCTGTGAGAAGTGCGGCGTTGAAGTGACCCAGACTAAAGTACGCCGTGAGCGTATGGGCCACATCGAACTGGCTTCCCCGACTGCGCACATCTGGTTCCTGAAATCGCTGCCGTCCCGTATCGGTCTGCTGCTCGATATGCCGCTGCGCGATATCGAACGCGTACTGTACTTTGAATCCTATGTGGTTATCGAAGGCGGTATGACCAACCTGGAACGTCAGCAGATCCTGACTGAAGAGCAGTATCTGGACGCGCTGGAAGAGTTCGGTGACGAATTCGACGCGAAGATGGGTGCGGAAGCAATCCAGGCTCTGCTGAAGAGCATGGATCTGGAGCAAGAGTGCGAACAGCTGCGTGAAGAGCTGAACGAAACCAACTCCGAAACCAAGCGTAAAAAGCTGACCAAGCGTATCAAACTGCTGGAAGCGTTCGTTCAGTCTGGTAACAAACCAGAGTGGATGATCCTGACCGTTCTGCCGGTACTGCCGCCAGATCTGCGTCCGCTGGTTCCGCTGGATGGTGGTCGTTTCGCGACTTCTGACCTGAACGATCTGTATCGTCGCGTCATTAACCGTAACAACCGTCTGAAACGTCTGCTGGATCTGGCTGCGCCGGACATCATCGTACGTAACGAAAAACGTATGCTGCAGGAAGCGGTAGACGCCCTGCTGGATAACGGTCGTCGCGGTCGTGCGATCACCGGTTCTAACAAGCGTCCTCTGAAATCTTTGGCCGACATGATCAAAGGTAAACAGGGTCGTTTCCGTCAGAACCTGCTCGGTAAGCGTGTTGACTACTCCGGTCGTTCTGTAATCACCGTAGGTCCATACCTGCGTCTGCATCAGTGCGGTCTGCCGAAGAAAATGGCGCTGGAGCTGTTCAAACCGTTCATCTACGGCAAGCTGGAACTGCGTGGTCTTGCTACCACCATTAAAGCTGCGAAGAAAATGGTTGAGCGCGAAGAAGCTGTCGTTTGGGATATCCTGGACGAAGTTATCCGCGAACACCCGGTACTGCTGAACCGTGCACCGACTCTGCACCGTCTGGGTATCCAGGCATTTGAACCGGTACTGATCGAAGGTAAAGCTATCCAGCTGCACCCGCTGGTTTGTGCGGCATATAACGCCGACTTCGATGGTGACCAGATGGCTGTTCACGTACCGCTGACGCTGGAAGCCCAGCTGGAAGCGCGTGCGCTGATGATGTCTACCAACAACATCCTGTCCCCGGCGAACGGCGAACCAATCATCGTTCCGTCTCAGGACGTTGTTCTGGGTCTGTACTATATGACCCGTGACTGTGTTAACGCCAAAGGCGAAGGCATGGTGCTGACTGGCCCGAAAGAAGCAGAACGTCTGTATCGCTCTGGTCTGGCTTCTCTGCATGCGCGCGTTAAAGTGCGTATCACCGAGTATGAAAAAGATGCAAACGGTGAATTAGTAGCGAAAACCAGCCTGAAAGACACGACTGTTGGCCGTGCCATTCTGTGGATGATTGTACCGAAAGGTCTGCCTTACTCCATCGTCAACCAGGCGCTGGGTAAAAAAGCAATCTCCAAAATGCTGAACACCTGCTACCGCATTCTCGGTCTGAAACCGACCGTTATTTTTGCGGACCAGATCATGTACACCGGCTTCGCCTATGCAGCGCGTTCTGGTGCATCTGTTGGCATCGATGACATGGTCATCCCGGAGAAGAAACACGAAATCATCTCCGAGGCAGAAGCAGAAGTTGCTGAAATTCAGGAGCAGTTCCAGTCTGGTCTGGTAACTGCGGGCGAACGCTACAACAAAGTTATCGATATCTGGGCTGCGGCGAACGATCGTGTATCCAAAGCGATGATGGATAACCTGCAAACTGAAACCGTGATTAACCGTGACGGTCAGGAAGAGAAGCAGGTTTCCTTCAACAGCATCTACATGATGGCCGACTCCGGTGCGCGTGGTTCTGCGGCACAGATTCGTCAGCTTGCTGGTATGCGTGGTCTGATGGCGAAGCCGGATGGCTCCATCATCGAAACGCCAATCACCGCGAACTTCCGTGAAGGTCTGAACGTACTCCAGTACTTCATCTCCACCCACGGTGCTCGTAAAGGTCTGGCGGATACCGCACTGAAAACTGCAAACTCCGGTTACCTGACTCGTCGTCTGGTTGACGTGGCGCAGGACCTGGTGGTTACCGAAGACGATTGTGGTACCCATGAAGGTATCATGATGACTCCGGTTATCGAAGGTGGTGATGTTAAAGAGCCGCTGCGCGATCGCGTACTGGGTCGTGTAACTGCTGAAGACGTTCTGAAGCCGGGTACTGCTGATATCCTCGTTCCGCGCAACACGCTGCTGCACGAACAGTGGTGTGACCTGCTGGAAGAGAACTCTGTCGACGCGGTTAAAGTACGTTCTGTTGTATCTTGTGACACCGACTTTGGTGTATGTGCGCACTGCTACGGTCGTGACCTGGCGCGTGGCCACATCATCAACAAGGGTGAAGCAATCGGTGTTATCGCGGCACAGTCCATCGGTGAACCGGGTACACAGCTGACCATGCGTACGTTCCACATCGGTGGTGCGGCATCTCGTGCGGCTGCTGAATCCAGCATCCAGGTGAAAAACAAAGGTAGCATCAAGCTCAGCAACGTGAAGTCGGTTGTGAACTCCAGCGGTAAACTGGTTATCACTTCCCGTAATACTGAACTGAAACTGATCGACGAATTCGGTCGTACCAAAGAAAGCTACAAAGTACCTTACGGTGCGGTACTGGCGAAAGGCGATGGCGAACAGGTTGCTGGCGGCGAAACCGTTGCAAACTGGGACCCGCACACCATGCCGGTTATCACCGAAGTAAGCGGTTTTGTACGCTTTACTGACATGATCGACGGTCAGACCATTACTCGTCAGACAGACGAATTGACCGGTCTGTCTTCGCTGGTGGTTCTGGATTCCGCAGAACGTACCGCAGGTGGTAAAGATCTGCGTCCGGCACTGAAAATCGTTGATGCTCAGGGTAACGACGTTCTGATTCCGGGTACCGATATGCCTGCGCAGTACTTCCTGCCGGGTAAAGCGATTGTTCAGCTGGAAGATGGCGTACAGATCAGCTCTGGTGACACCCTGGCGCGTATTCCGCAGGAATCCGGCGGTACCAAGGACATCACCGGTGGTCTGCCGCGCGTTGCGGACCTGTTCGAAGCACGTCGTCCGAAAGAGCCGGCAATCCTGGCTGAAATCAGCGGTATCGTTTCCTTCGGTAAAGAAACCAAAGGTAAACGTCGTCTTGTTATCACCCCGGTAGACGGTAGCGATCCGTACGAAGAGATGATTCCGAAATGGCGTCAGCTCAACGTGTTCGAAGGTGAACGTGTAGAACGTGGTGACGTAATTTCCGACGGTCCGGAAGCGCCGCACGACATTCTGCGTCTGCGTGGTGTTCATGCTGTTACTCGTTACATCGTTAACGAAGTACAGGACGTATACCGTCTGCAGGGCGTTAAGATTAACGATAAACACATCGAAGTTATCGTTCGTCAGATGCTGCGTAAAGCTACCATCGTTAACGCGGGCAGCTCCGACTTCCTGGAAGGCGAACAGG
Organism: Shigella sp. FC1544; assembly: GCF_001722145.1. Classification (NCBI taxonomy): domain Bacteria; kingdom Pseudomonadati; phylum Pseudomonadota; class Gammaproteobacteria; order Enterobacterales; family Enterobacteriaceae; genus Shigella; species Shigella sp. FC1544. Next base: position 18,930 of record NZ_MECT01000244.1, on the reverse strand, counting down.
TTGAATACTCTCGCGTCAAGATCGCAAACCGCGAACTGGAAGCGAACGGCAAAGTGGGTGCAACTTACTCCCGCGATCTGCTGGGTATCACCAAAGCGTCTCTGGCAACCGAGTCCTTCATCTCCGCGGCATCGTTCCAGGAGACCACTCGCGTGCTGACCGAAGCAGCCGTTGCGGGCAAACGCGACGAACTGCGCGGCCTGAAAGAGAATGTTATCGTGGGTCGTCTGATCCCGGCAGGTACCGGTTACGCGTACCACCAGGATCGTATGCGTCGCCGTGCTGCGGGTGAAGCTCCGGCTGCACCGCAGGTGACTGCAGAAGACGCATCTGCCAGCCTGGCAGAACTGCTGAACGCAGGTCTGGGCGGTTCTGATAACGAGTAATCGTTAATCCGCAAATAACGTAAAAACCCGCTTCGGCGGGTTTTTTTATGGGGGGAGTTTAGGGAAAGAGCATTTGTCAGAATATTTAAGGAATTTCTGAATACTCATAATCAATGTAGAGATGACTAATATCCTGAAACTGACTGAACTAATTGAGTCAAACTCGGCAAGGATTCGATACTATTCCTGTGTAACTTTCTTAAGGAACGAGAATGAAACAGGAAGTGGAAAAGTGGCGACCTTTTGGAGATCCGGATGGTGATATTCGTGATTTATCATTTCTTGATGCTCATCAGGCTGTCTACGTTCAGCATCATGAGGGCAAAGAGCCTTTAGAGTATCGCTTTTGGGTTACCTACTCTCTTCACTGCTTCACAAAAGATTATGAACATCAGACGAACGAAGAAAAACAATCGTTAATGTACCACGCGCCTAAAGAATCTCGTCCCTTCTGCCAGCACCGTTATAACTTAGCGCGCACACACTTAAAAAGAACTATTTTGGCGCTGCCAGAAAGCAACGTTATTCATGCCGGGTATGGTAGCTATGCCGTGATTGAGGTGGACTTAGACGGAGGAGATAAGGCATTTTACTTTGTTGCGTTCAGGGCTTTCAGGGAAAAGAAAAAACTCCGTTTGCATGTAACTAGCGCTTATCCCATTTCTGAAAAACAGAAAGGTAAATCAGTGAAATTTTTCACCATTGCCTACAACTTATTGAGAAATAAGCAGCTTCCTCAGCCCTCAAAATAACAAAACCCACCTTAAGGTGGGTTTCGCCAGAGAATTATCTCTGGTATTCAGAACGCCATTACCGGACTTTGCCTTGACCTTGCGATAATCGCAGGTTGCGGGATGTCTGAATTTCTTCAGTCTGCTGCATCCTGGAAGATGAGAACATGTGTTCTTATTTTCGTCTCTATCATAGTTGAGTATTTACTCTCTTACAATCAGATCTCTTTCATTGCTCAACAGGCGATGGCTTCAGACTTTGCATTACGGAATTTTTAAGAAAGGCAGGGCGAAACGAGGAAGAAGCTTTTCGCCCTGGACAACATTCCTGCTGACGGCACTACCATAAAAAAACACAACGCTTTCAACAACCTTGCGTTTTTCATCTTCCGTAGCGGCTCGGAATAAATTTACGTTCTTACATTCCGTCTCATAGTCTTTGCGAGGCCCGTCCCAGATAGCTGTCCCAGTCTTTCCATACCGGCTGCAAACCCTGAGCGGTTAACGCGGCAGCAACCGCTTCCGGTCTGCGATCGTCGTGCGGTGAGAACTGTTCCAACTCGGGGTGATTATCGGCATAGCCACCTGGCTGCGTTTTCGAGAAGGCGCTGACGTTATTGATCGCCAGCGGAATAACGCGATCGCGAAACCACGGTGATTCCCGCGTGGAGAGTGACAGTTCAATCTCCGGTGCAAGCAGTCGGAAGGCGCAGATGGTTTGCACTAACTGGCGTTCATCCATAATCGACGCAGGCTCAATGCCGCCAGTACACGGGCGCAGGCGCGGAAAGGAGACAGAGTAACGGCTTTGCCAGTAATGCTGTTGCAGCCATAGCAAATGTTCGGCAACCATATAGCAGTCAACGCGTCAGTTGTCGGAAAGGCCAATTAGCGCGCCGAGGCCTATCTTATCAATCCCCGCACGCCCCAGCCGATCCGGCGTTTCCAGCCGCCAGAAGAAGTCCTGTTTTTTGCCTTTCAGATGATGGCGGGCATAAGTCGCCTCGTGATATGTCTCCTGATAAACCATCACGCCATCCAGACCAAGCTGCTTTAACTCGGCGTATTCCGTCTTCGCCAGCGGTTGCACTTCCATTTGTAGTGAAGAGAACTGTTCACGCAGGGCGGGGAGATGACGACGAAAGTAATCCATCCCCACTTTCGCCTGATGTTCACCAGTGACTAATAGCAGATGTTCAAAGCCCATCTCCCGTATAGCGGCGCTTTCCCTGGCAATATCCGCTTCATCCAGCGTTTTGCGCTTGATGCGATTACTCATGGAAAATCCGCAGTACGTGCAGTCGTTAGCGCAAAGATTGGAAAGATAAAGCGGGACGTAGAAACTAACTGTGTTGCCAAATCGCTGACGGGTCAGACGCTGCGCCCGTTGGGCCAGTTGTTCCAGATAGCCACTGGCGGCTGGCGATAACAGCGCCATCATATCGTCGCGGGTGAATTGCGAGGCATTTAGCGCCCGCTCTACGTCAACAGCCGTTTTGCCGTTGATACGCAGGCGGATGTCATCCCAGTCCAGTTGTCGCCAGCGATCGCTGAAGGTTTTCATGCCGATGCCTCCAGAAATCCAGTCAGCGGGCTGGTGGCATGAGCAAAATGACTGCGGCTGCCCGGTCCGGACTGACGTGCCAGCAGGCCTGCTTCTACCGCCAGACGAAATGCCTTCGCCATGTTGACGGGATCGTCCGCTACGGCAATCGCCGTATTCACTAACACCGCGTCGGCCCCCATTTCCAGGGCCTGCGCGGCATGGCTGGGAACGCCGATGCCAGCATCGACAACCACCGGAACTGTGGCCTGCTGGATAATAATCTCCAGCATGGCACGGGTTTCCAGTCCCTGATTCGAGCCAATCGGCGCGCCGAGCGGCATCACCGCTGCACAGCCGACTTCTTCCAGACGTTTACACAATACCGGATCGGCCCCGCAGTAAGGCAGCACGACAAATCCCTGTTGTACCAGCATTTCGGCGGCTTTCAGAGTTTCGATGGGATCGGGCAACAGCCAGCGGGCGTCAGGGTGAATCTCTAATTTTAACCAGTTTGTGCCTAACGCTTCACGTGCCAGATGGGCGGCGAAAATGGCTTCTTCCGCTGTTTTCGCCCCGGAAGTATTTGGCAGCAGGGTCACACCCGCCGCGATAAGCGGTTCGAGGATAGCGTCGTTGTGCTGGCGCAAGTCGACACGTTTCATCGCCAGTGTCACCAGCTGGCTGCCGGAAGCGCGGATCGCCTCCACCATCAGTTGTGAAGAAGCGAATTTCCCTGTGCCGGTAAACAGATGTGAATCAAACGTTTTGTCCGCAATACGTAACATCTCAACCCCCTGCAATAACCTGAAAAAGCAGGATCTGGTCGCCATCCTGCACGATATGTTGCGTCCACTGCTCACGCGGGACGATTTGCTGATTAATCGCCAGAGCCGCGCCCGCTTGTCGTTGGTCGAGTTGCTCCAGTAGTTCGTGAACAGTTTGCCCGGCGGCGCACTGCATCGGTTGATCGTTAAACAGGATCTGCATTGCTTCCTCCGCATACCGGGCAACCACTGGCGCGGCGCAACGCCAGGCTGCGCCACTGGCTCGATTTACCGTCGAACAGTCGGAGTTCTCCCGCAGGTGTCTCTATACCGCTTAATAACTTAATGGCTTCCAGTGCCTGCAAAGTGCCCATAACCCCGACCACCGGGCCAACCACGCCCGCCGTGCGGCAGTTGCGTTCTGGCTCCTGGTTATCTGGCCACAGGCAGCGGTAACACCCCTGCTCCCAGGGCGGCGTCAGTACCATCAACTGACCGCCAAATCCGACCGCGCTGGCGGTGATAAGCGGCGTGTTGAGTACCACGCAGGCGGCATTAATCTCCTGGCGAGTCGCCATATTGTCGGTACCGTCGAGCACCACATCGGCCCGTGCAACCGCATCTTTTAACGCCTCACCCGTTAACCGTTGTTGTAATGCTGTCAGTTGAATGTCGGGATTCAACTGTGTCAGTCGCTGTTGGCTGACCTGTGATTTCGGGCTGTTGATATCTTCAGTGGTAAAGAGAATTTGTCGTTACAGATTGCTTAAATGCACATCGTCGTCATCTGCCAGTACCAGCGTCCCGACGCCAGCGCCCGCCAGGTATAGCGCAGCAGGTGTACCCAGCCCGCCAAGACCGATAATCAGCACCTGGCTGTCGAGCAGTTTTTGCTGCCCGTCAAGAGCGATATCGTCGAGCAGGATTTGGCGGCTATAACGCATAAAATCACGGTCATTCATCGCCAACTCCTGCAATTTCCAGCAACTGTGCCGTTGCCAAACGCCAGTCTGCGGCTTGAGTAATGGCGCTGACGACGGCGATACTGCCGACACCCGTTGCTATCACCGCAGGCGCGCGTGCCAGACTGATACCGCCAATCGCCACGGTGGGATAATCCGCCAGTCGCTCAACATGCCGTGCCAGCTGTTCCAGCCCCTGCGGTGCAGAAGGCATCTGTTTGGTTTGCGTCGGGAACACATGTCCCAGCGCGATATAAGAGGGGCGTGCTGCCAGCGCGACGTCGATTTCCATATCGTCATGTGTCGAAACACCCAGCCGCAGGCCTGCCGCGCGGATGGCATTGAGATCGGTGGCTTGCAAATCTTCCTGCCCCAAATGGACGCCATACGCCTGATGCTTGATCGCGAGCCGCCAGTAATCGTTGATAAACAATCGCGCGTTATAGCGGCGGCCCAGCGCAATTGCCGCCACGACATCGGCTTCCACCTCTTCATCGCGCCGATCTTTGATGCGTAGCTGGAGAGTACGTACGCCTGCATCCAACAGACGTTCGATCCACTGTACGCTGTCCACCACTGGGTACAGTCCTAAACGAAAAGGTACAGGAGGAAAATCAGGCTGATACATCACGCTTCCTCCTTACGCAGGTAGATTTCTCCGCCTCTGGCACGGAAGTTCTCCGACATATCCGCCATTCCCATTTCAATAGTTTGCGTGGCGGCGTAATCACGCACTTCCTGGCTGATTTTTATCGAGCAGAATTTCGGCCCACACATGGAGCAAAAATGGGCGACTTTACCTGACTCTTGCGGCAGGGTTTCATCGTGATAAGCGCGGGCGGTAAACGGGTCGAGGGCCAGATTAAACTGGTCTTCCCAGCGAAATTCGAAGCGGGCTTTCGACATGGCGTTATCGCGAATTTGCGCGCCCGGATGCCCTTTCGCCAGGTCAGCGGCGTGGGCGGCAATCTTATAGGTGATAAGCCCCTGCTTAACATCTTCTTTATTAGGCAGACCCAGATGCTCTTTTGGCGTTACGTAACAGAGCATCGCGCAGCCAAACCAGCCAATCATCGCCGCACCAATCCCCGACGTGAAGTGGTCATAGCCCGGCGCAATATCGGTAGTTAGCGGCCCCAGAGTGTAAAACGGCGCTTCGTGGCAGTGCTCTAACTCCTCGGTCATATTGCGGCGGATCATCTGCATCGGCACGTGGCCTGGGCCTTCAATCATCACCTGCACGTCATATTCCCAGGCAATTTTGGTCAGTTCGCCCAGCGTATGCAGCTCGGCAAACTGCGCTTCATCGTTGGCGTCCTGAATAGAACCGGGGCGCAGACCGTCGCCCAGCGACAGCGAAACGTCATAAGCGGCACAGATTTCACAAATTTCGCGGAAGTGTTGATAGAGGAAATTTTCCTGATGATGGGAGAGGCACCATTTCGCCATAATCGAACCGCCGCGAGAGACGATACCGGTCAGGCGTTTCGCGGTCATCGGCACATAGCGCAACAGTACGCCCGCATGGATAGTGAAGTAATCCACACCTTGCTCGGCCTGTTCCAGCAGCGTGTCGCGGAACGCTTCCCAGGTAAGATCTTCGGCGATCCCGTTAACCTTCTCCAGCGCCTGGTAGATCGGCACTGTACCGATCGGCACCGGACTGTTACGCAAAATCCACTCGCGGGTTTCGTGAATATAGCGACCGGTGGAGAGATCCATCACCGTATCCGCTCCCCAGCGCGTGGACCATACCAGCTTTTCCACTTCTTCTTCGATGGAAGAGGTGACCGCCGAGTTGCCGATATTGGCGTTAACTTTTACCAGGAAGTTACGGCCAATAATCATCGGCTCCGATTCCGGATGATTAATGTTGGCCGGGATAATCGCACGTCCGGCAGCAACTTCATCACGGACAAATTCCGCAGTGATATTTTCCGGCAGACGTGCGCCAAAGCTCATTCCCGGATGCTGGTGGCGTAAAACTTCGCTACGTATGCGCTCGCGGCCCATATTCTCGCGGATGGCGATGAATTCCATTTCCGGTGTGATGATGCCCTGGCGGGCGTAGTGCAGTTGGGTGACACGGCGTCCTGCTTTGGCGCGTTTTGGTGTTAGTACGCCGCTAAAACGCAGTTCGTCGAGGCCATCATCTGCCAGCCGCGCTTTAGTGTAATCGGAACTGCGCACGGTAAGTTCTTCGGTATCGCCGCGCGCATCGATCCACGGCTGGCGTAGTTTTGCCAGCCCTTGCTGCACGTTAATGGCGATCTGCGGATCGCCATATGGGCCGGAGGTGTCGTAGACCGGAATCGCTTCGTTTTCTTCAAACTGCAGCTGTTCTTTGCTGCCGCCGATTAGCGTCGGGCTAAGCTGGATCTCACGCATCGGCACGCGAACGCCAGAGTGTGTGCCAGTGAGGTAAATGCGTTTTGAGTTGGGAAAGGCGGTGCCTTCCAGGGTGTCGATAAAATGTTGGGCCCGGGCGCGTTGTTCGCGGCGGGTCAGTTTTGTTGCAGACATAGCTCATTCCAAAAAGTTAAGGACGTGGCTTGTCAGACGACGGATGAAGCAAGAGACGATCGCCGCAAAGGCGATGCGATAGCAGATTAACTCTTGTTCCCTTCGCAGGTATTAGCCTGATCAGGTTCCGCGGATCCCGAATAAACGGTCTCAGCCAGTTAAGGCACTCCGACAAGAAATTAGCCCCCACAAACGGGGCGTTGAATGTAAATTACGCGTTAACAGCGCAGAACTCAAGCAGGATGTTTGACGCGGGCGGCGTCAAGCACCAGCAGAATCAGCTTATCTTCCAGCACAAAGCGCGCTTCCAGCGCCTCGCCGATGTCAGATAAAACCTGTTGAAACTCAAGGTAATTATCATGATCGATGGCGGTTTCCAGGCTGGAATCGTAGTAATCCATAATCTGTTGGGTATTGGCTTCGAGTTGCGGCCAAATCTTCGCGGCGCGCGCGAGTTGCCCGTTGCCTTCCAGCTTATGAAGAATGCGCTCATAAATACTGAAATGTCCGGCAGACAAGTAATCGACCAGGCTCTGACAAAAATCATCAAGGGCTTTTTCGTTTAGCCTCATGTACGATTCTTTGCCAGGCTTAATGCCAACCAGATTGTAGTAAGCCACGAGCAGATGCTTACGTACATGTAGCCAGCGATCAACCAGTTTGTTACTTCCTCTGACGCGCTCCGTCAGGTTATCGAGCTGGTTAAGCATGATTGACTCCGCAAGTTTGTATTCAAAAACTGCTCAGTGAGAAATGTAAAAACCATGTTAAACATGCCAGTGATGCAAAGGTAGTGCAAGAGCTATGGATCGTATAATTGAAAAATTAGATCACGGCTGGTGGGTCGTCAGCCATGAACAAAAATTATGGTTGCCGAAGGGAGAATTGCCATATGGCGAAGCGGCAAATTTCGATCTTGTGGGTCAGCGCGCACTACAAATCGGCGAATGGCAGGGGGAACCTGTTTGGTTAGTACAACAGCAGCGGCCTCACGATATGGGGTCGGTACGTCAGGTCATTGATCTCGATGTTGTGCTGTTTCAACTGGCCGGACGAGGCGTACAACTGGCGGAGTTTTACCGATCGCATAAATACTGTGGTTACTGCGGGCATGAAATGTATCCGAGCAAAACCGAATGGGCGATGCTGTGCAGCCATTGCCGTGAGCGTTACTACCCGCAAATCGCCCCCTGCATTATTGTTGCCATCCGTCGCGATGATTCGATCCTCCTCGCCCAGCATACCCGCCATCGTAACGGTGTCCATACAGTACTTGCCGGATTCGTCGAAGTGGGCGAAACCCTCGAGCAGGCAGTCGCGCGGGAAGTGATGGAAGAGAGCGGAATTAAAGTTAAAAACTTGCGTTACGTGACTTCTCAGCCGTGGCCGTTTCCTCAGTCTTTAATGACCGCGTTTATGGCGGAATATGACAGCGGCGACATCGTGATCGACCCGAAAGAATTGCTCGAGGCGAACTGGTATCGCTATGACGATTTGCCGTTACTCCCGCCGCCCGGCACCGTAGCGCGCCGTCTGATAGAAGATACTGTGGCGATGTGTCGGGCAGAGTATGAGTGATGATACACTGACCGCCTGACGCACTAAGGAACAGCCAAAATGACCGAACTTAAAAACGATCGTTATCTGCGGGCGCTGCTGCGCCAGCCCGTTGATGTCACTCCAGTATGGATGATGCGCCAGGCGGGTCGCTATCTACCGGAATATAAAGCCACGCGCGCCCAGGCGGGCGATTTTATGTCGCTGTGCAAAAACGCCGAGCTGGCGTGCGAAGTGACTTTGCAACCGCTGCGTCGCTACCCGCTGGATGCGGCGATCCTCTTTTCCGATATCCTCACCGTGCCGGACGCGATGGGGTTAGGGCTCTATTTTGAAGCCGGAGAAGGTCCGCGTTTTACCTCGCCAGTCACCTGCAAAGCCGACGTCGATAAGCTGCCAATTCCGGACCCGGAAGATGAGCTGGGTTACGTGATGAACGCGGTGCGTACCATTCGTCGCGAACTGAAAGGCGAAGTGCCGCTGATTGGTTTTTCCGGCAGCCCGTGGACGCTGGCAACCTACATGGTGGAAGGCGGCAGCAGCAAAGCCTTCACCGTGATCAAAAAAATGATGTATGCCGATCCGCAGGCGCTGCACGCTCTACTCGATAAACTGGCGAAAAGCGTCACTTTGTATCTGAATGCGCAGATTAAAGCCGGTGCTCAGGCAGTGATGATTTTCGACACCTGGGGCGGTGTGCTTACCGGGCGCGATTATCAACAGTTCTCGCTCTATTACATGCATAAAATTGTTGATGGTTTACTGCGTGAAAACGACGGTCGCCGCGTACCGGTCACGCTGTTTACCAAAGGCGGCGGACAGTGGCTGGAAGCGATGGCAGAAACCGGTTGCGATGCGTTGGGCCTCGACTGGACAACGGATATCGCCGATGCGCGCCGCCGTGTGGGCAATAAAGTCGCGTTGCAGGGTAATATGGATCCGTCGATGCTGTACGCGCCGCCTGCCCGCATTGAAGAAGAAGTAGCGACTATACTTGCAGGTTTCGGTCACGGCGAAGGTCATGTCTTTAACCTTGGTCACGGCATTCATCAGGATGTGCCGCCAGAACATGCTGGCGTGTTCGTGGAGGCAGTGCATCGACTGTCTGAACAATATCACCGCTAAGGAGTGATTATGGATCTCGCGTCATTACGCGCTCAACAAATCGAACTGGCTTCTTCTGTGATCCGCGAGGATCGACTCGATAAAGATCCACCGGATCTGATCGCCGGAGCCGATGTCGGGTTTGAGCAGGGCGGAGAAGTGACGCGAGCGGCGATGGTGCTGCTGAAATATCCCTCGCTTGAGCTGGTGGAGTATAAAGTTGCCCGCATCGCCACCACCATGCCTTACATTCCAGGTTTTCTTTCCTTCCGCGAATATCCTGCGCTGCTGGCAGCGTGGGAGATGCTGTCGCAAAAGCCGGATTTAGTGTTTGTCGATGGTCATGGGATCTCGCATCCTCGCCGTCTTGGCGTCGCCAGCCATTTTGGTTTGATGGTGGATGTGCCAACGATCGGCGTGGCGAAAAAACGGCTCTGCGGTAAATTCGAACCGCTCTCCAGCGAACCGGGCGCGCTGGCCCCACTGATGGATAAAGGCGAGCAGCTGGCCTGGGTCTGGCGCAGCAAAGCGCGCTGTAACCCGTTGTTTATCGCTACCGGCCATCGGGTCAGCGTGGACAGCGCGCTGGCGTGGGTACAACGCTGCATGAAAGGCTATCGTCTGCCGGAGCCAACGCGCTGGGCGGACGCGGTGGCCTCGGAACGTCCGGCGTTCGTGCGCTATACAGCAAATCAGCCCTAATTCAGGTAAACTGCGGATAATTTCCGTATTTGAGAACTTAACATGTTACAAAACCCAATTCATCTGCGTCTGGAGCGCCTGGAAAGCTGGCAGCATGTCACTTTCATGGCTTGCTTATGCGAACGCATGTACCCCAATTACGCCATGTTCTGCCAGCAAACCGGTTTTGGTGATGGGCAAATTTACCGTCGTATTCTCGATCTCATCTGGGAAACGCTGACCGTTAAAGACGCAAAAGTAAATTTCGACAGCCAACTGGAGAAATTTGAAGAAGCGATTCCTTCAGCCGACGATTTCGATCTGTACGGCGTTTATCCGGCAATCGATGCCTGCGTGGCGTTAAGTGAACTGGTCCATTCGCGTTTGAGTGGTGAAACGCTCGAACACGCGGTGGAAGTGAGTAAGACCTCCATCACGACCGTTGCGATGCTGGAAATGACTCAGGTTGGTCGCGAAATGAGCGATGAAGAGCTTAAAGAAAACCCAGCTGTAGAGCAAGAATGGGACATTCAGTGGGAAATATTCCGACTTTTAGCTGAGTGCGAAGAACGCGATATCGAGCTGATAAAAGGCCTTAGGGCAGACCTGCGTGAGGCGGGTGAGAGCAATATTGGTATAATTTTTCAGCAATAAGACCAGAAAACGTGATTTAACGCCTGATTTGTCGTACCTGGAGTCTTCCCTTTCGCCCCCCGTCTGGTCTACATTTGGGGGGCGAAAAAAAGTGGCTATCGGTGCGTGTATGCAGGAGAGTGCTATTCTGGCATTTCCGTCGCACTCGATGCTTAGCAAGCGATAAACACATTGTAAGGATAACTTATGAACAAGACTCAACTGATTGATGTAATTGCAGAGAAAGCAGAACTGTCCAAAACCCAGGCTAAAGCTGCTCTGGAGTCCACTCTGGCTGCAATTACTGAGTCTCTGAAAGAAGGCGATGCTGTACAACTGGTTGGTTTCGGTACCTTCAAAGTGAACCACCGCGCTGAGCGTACTGGCCGCAACCCGCAGACCGGTAAAGAAATCAAAATTGCCGCAGCTAACGTACCGGCATTTGTTTCTGGCAAGGCACTGAAAGACGCAGTTAAGTAAGATTGCGTGGCAGTGAACAGTTTTAACGAAGGGGTGGTTTCACCCCTTTTGTCTTTCTGGCGTCGATCATTGATGCTGGCTGGCGCTCTGCTTCTCACTGCCTGTAGTCATAACTCTTCACTTCCTCCCTTTACCGCCAGTGGATTTGCTGAAGACCAGGGCGCGGTACGCATCTGGCGAAAAGACAGCGGCGATAATGTGCATCTGCTTGCCGTGTTTAGCCCGTGGCGCAGTGGCGATACCACGACGCGAGAGTATCGCTGGCAGGGCGATAACCTCACGCTCATCAATATCAATGTTTACAGCAAACCGCCGGTGAATATTCGCGCGCGTTTTGACGATCGCGGTGATCTGAGCTTTATGCAACGTGAATCCGATGGGGAAAAGCAGCAGCTTTCTAACGACCAAATCGATTTATACCGTTATCGTGCTGATCAGATCCGCCAGATTAGCGATGCCTTACGTCAGGGGAGAGTCGTGCTGCGCCAGGGGCGCTGGCATGCGATGGAACAGACCGTGACCACCTGCGAAGGGCAAACCATTAAACCTGATTTAGATTCGCAGGCGATAGCGCATATCGAGCGCCGCCAGAGCCGCTCTTCTGTTGATGTCAGCGTGGCATGGCTGGAAGCGCCCGAAGGTTCGCAATTACTGTTAGTGGCAAACTCTGATTTCTGTCGCTGGCAACCCAACGAGAAAACGTTCTGATTTACCAGTGGCCCATACCCATATGACCGCCACCACCGCAGCCGCCGTAGCCCATGCCCATTCCGGCTCCGCGCGGAATACCCGCTTCAGCCATCGCGATATCTCGTTTCACCCGTAACTCATCTAACGACTGACGCAAATTCTCCATCTCTTTGGCGACCGCGTTAATTTTGCTGCTATCCGGTGGGTTCGCGGCTAACAGGGCATTGTATTCATAACGCTTCGTCACCAGTTGCTGTTGCAGTGCGCTGCTTTGAGCGTAAAAGTCATTATGGATTTTCTGCCACGCTGTCTGTTGTTCGCTGGTCAAAGGCGCGGCATTTTGCTGCCACATACCGTGTCCGCCGTGAGCAAATGCAGATGTCGATCCCATCGCCATTGCTGAAAGCGCCATCATTACCAGGGCAATTTTCGTGTTCCGTTTCATGGTTAATCCTCCAGTGGTTGTCTTACTTCGGGTATTGCATCTTCCGTGCCAACGATGAAACGCTGATATGACGGGTAATCTGGCATGATAAACGAGTAAAAATGACTCGCCTGCTGCGGGTAGCGAGTCATTTTTACTCATTGAAACTTAAGCCTTTGTGTTACAGCGCAGGGTAAGCGCTGATAAAAGATGGCATGATTTCTGCTGTCAGAAAGGGATGAGCAGGCAAAGAAGAAGATGCGTTTTATGCAACGTTCTAAAGACTCCTTAGCTAAATGGTTAAGCGCGATCCTCCCCGTGGTCATTGTTGGGCTGGTAGGGTTGTTTGCGGTGACGGTGATTCGCGATTATGGGCGCGAGACTGCGCCGCCAGACAAACGCTGCTGGAAAAAGGCAGTGTACTTATTCGCGCTCTTGAATCCGGCTCGCGCGTCGGCATGGGGATGCGCATGCATCATGCGCAGCAGCAGGCCCTACTGGAAGAAATGGCCGGGCAGCCTGGAGTACGTTGGTTTGCGGTCACGGATGAACAAGGAACAATCGTGATGCATAGCAACTCCGGCATGGTGGGAAAACAGCTTTATTCCCCGCAGGAAATGCAGCAGTTACATCCGGGAGATGAAGAAGCGTGGCGGCGGATCGATAGCGCAGACGGTGAGCCTGTTCTGGAAATTTATCGCCAGTTTCAACCGATGTTTGCTGCTGGAATGCACCGGATGCGCCATATGCAGCAGTATGCCGCGACACCACAAGCAATTTTCATCGCTTTCGACGCCAGTAATATTGTGAGTGCCGAAGATCGTGAGCAGAGAAACACCCTGATTATCCTCTTCGCCCTGGCGACGGTCTTGCTGGCAAGCGTATTGTCATTCTTCTGGTATCGCCGCTATCTGCGCTCGCGCCAGCTTCTACAAGATGAAATGAAGCGCAAAGAGAAGCTGGTGGCACTGGGGCATCTGGCGGCAGGCGTTGCCCACGAAATCCGTAATCCACTTTCCTCAATTAAAGGGCTGGCGAAATACTTTGCCGAACGCGCGCCAGCAGGGGGAGAAGCGCATCAACTGGCGCAGGTGATGGCGAAAGAAGCCGACCGTTTAAACCGCGTGGTAAGCGAGTTGCTGGAACTGGTTAAGCCAACGCATCTGGCTTTGCAGGCGGTGGATCTCAACACGCTGATTAACCACTCATTACAGCTGGTAAGCCAGGATGCAAACAGCCGGGAGATCCAGTTACGCTTTACCGCCAACGACACATTACCGGAAATTCAGGCCGATCCGGACAGGCTGACTCAGGTCCTGTTGAATCTCTATCTCAATGCTATTCAGGCGATTGTTCAGCATGGCGTGATTAGCGTGACGGTCAGCGAAAGCGGCGCGGGCGTGAAAATCAGCGTTACCGACAGCGGTAAGGGAATTGCGGCAGATCAGCTTGAAGCCATCTTCACTCCGTACTTCACCACCAAAGCCGAAGGCACCGGATTGGGGCTGGCGGTCGTGCATAATATTGTTGAACAACACGGTGGTACAATTCAGGTCGCAAGCCAGGAGGGAAAAGGCTCAACGTTCACCCTCTGGCTTCCGGTCAATATTACGCGTAAGGACCCACAAGGATGACGCACGATAATATCGATATTCTGGTGGTGGATGATGACATTAGCCACTGCACTATTTTGCAGGCTTTACTGCGCGGCTGGGGCTATAACGTCGCGCTGGCGAACAGCGGGCGACAGGCGCTGGAGCAGGTGCGGGAACAGGTTTTTGATCTTGTGCTTTGCGATGTGCGAATGGCGGAGATGGACGGCATCGCCACGCTGAAAGAGATCAAAGCGTTAAACCCGGCAATTCCGGTGCTGATTATGACTGCGTACTCCAGCGTCGAGACGGCGGTAGAGGCACTGAAAACTGGGGCGCTGGATTATCTCATCAAGCCGCTGGATTTCGATAACCTACAGGCGACGCTGGAAAAGGCGCTCGCGCATACGCACAGTATTGATGCTGAAACACCTGCGGTGACTGCCAGCCAGTTCGGTATGGTCGGTAAAAGCCCGGTGATGCAACACCTGCTCAGTGAAATCGCCCTCGTCGCGCCATCGGAAGCCACAGTGCTGATCCACGGCGATTCCGGCACCGGTAAAGAGCTGGTCGCCAGGGCGATTCACGCCAGTAGCGCACGTAGCGAAAAACCGCTGGTAACGCTCAACTGTGCGGCACTCAACGAATCCTTGCTGGAATCTGAATTGTTCGGTCACGAAAAAGGGGCGTTTACTGGAGCCGATAAACGCCGGGAAGGGCGCTTTGTTGAGGCGGACGGCGGCACGCTGTTTCTCGATGAAATTGGCGATATCTCGCCGATGATGCAGGTGCGTCTGCTGCGTGCGATTCAGGAGCGCGAAGTTCAGCGTGTCGGTAGCAACCAGACTATCTCGGTTGATGTCCGGCTGATTGCGGCGCCCCATCGCGATCTTGCCGCAGAGGTGAATGCCGGGCGTTTTCGCCAGGATCTCTACTATCGCCTGAATGTGGTGGCGATTGAAGTACCATCGCTGCGGCAACGGCGGGAAGATATCCCTCTGCTGGCTGGCCATTTTCTGCAGCGCTTTGCCGAGCGTAATCGCAAGGCGGTAAAAGGTTTTACGCCCCAGCGATGGATCTGTTGATTCATTACGACTGGCCGGGAAATATTCGTGAGCTGGAAAACGCGGTGGAACGGGCAGTGGTGCTGCTGACCGGGGAATATATTTCCGAACGCGAGCTGCCGCTGGCGATTGCCAGTACGCCGATCCCGCTGGGGCAAAGTCAGGATATTCAGCCGCTGGTGGAAGTGGAAAAAGAGGTGATTCTGGCGGCACTGGAGAAAACGGGCGGCAACAAAACTGAAGCCGCCCGTCAGTTAGGGATCACGCGTAAAACGTTATTGGCAAAACTGTCGCGTTAGTTCTGCTCGCGTTCGATAGCACGCCAGCCGATATCTTTCCGGCAGAAGCAGTCGTCCCAGTGGATATCGGTCATTAAGGCATAGGCGCGTTTCTGCGCTTCTGCCACGGTATGACCCAGCGCGGTGACGCACAGTACGCGCCCGCCGTTGGTCACTACCTGCTCGTCATCCGCCAGTTTTGTGCCCGCGTGGAACACTTTGCCGCCTGCCACTTCTTCCAGCGGCAGGCCGTGGATCACGTCACCGGTGCGGTAATCACCCGGATATCCACCCGCAGCCATCACCACGCCGAGAGAAGCGCGTTCATCCCACTCGGACGTTTTCTCGTCCAGTTTGCTTTCACAGGCCGCCAGGCAGAGCTCAACCAGATCGGACTTCATGCGCAGCATAATCGGCTGGGTTTCCGGATCGCCAAAGCGGCAGTTAAATTCAATAACCTTCGGATTGCCCTGTTTGTCGATCATCAGGCCCGCGTAGAGAAAACCGGTGTAGGTGTTGCCTTCCGCCGCCATGCCTTTCACGGTTGGCCAGATAATACGTTCCATGGTGCGCTGATGAACGTCATCGGTTACTACCGGCGCGGGGGAGTAAGCGCCCATCCCGCCGGTGTTTGGTCCGGTATCTTTATCGCCTACGCGTTTGTGATCCTGGCTGGTAGCCATCGGCAGCACATGCTCGCCGTCCACCATCACGATAAAGCTCGCTTCTTCGCCATCGAGGAACTCTTCGATAACGATGCGATGACCCGCGTCGCCAAAAGCGTTGCCCGCCAGCATATCGTGAACAGCCGCTTCCGCTTCTTCCAGCGTCATCGCCACGATAACGCCTTTCCCGGCAGCCAGACCGTCCGCTTTAATGACGATTGGCGCGCCTTTCTCACGCAGATACGCCAGCGCAGGTTCTACCTCGGTGAAGTTCTGGTATTCCGCCGTAGGGATCTTATGGCGGGCCAGGAAATCTTTGGTAAACGCTTTTGAGCCTTCCAGTTGGGCCGCACCTGCGGTTGGGCCGAAGATTTTCAGCCCGGCGGCGCGGAAGGTATCGACCACGCCTTTCACCAGCGGCGCTTCCGGGCCGACGATGGTCAGATCAATCTTTTCGTTTTGTGCGAAATCCAACAGCGCCGGGATATCGGTCACGCCAATAGCAACGTTTTGCAGCGCGGGTTCCAGCGCAGTGCCTGCATTACCCGGAGCAACAAAAACAGTCTCAACCAGCGGCGACTGGGCCGCTTTCCAGGCCAGCGCGTGCTCGCGCCCGCCGTTACCAATCACTAATACTTTCATCTATTGCTCCATTAATGGCGGAAGTGGCGCATGTCGGTGAAGAGCATCGCAATACCGTGCTCGTCGGCGGCGGCAATCACTTCGTCATCACGGATGGAACCGCCAGGCTGGATTACGCAGGTCACGCCCGCAGCGGCGGCGGCATCAATACCGTCGCGGAACGGGAAGAACGCGTCAGAAGCCATCGAGGAACCTTTCACTTCCAGGCCTTCATCGGCAGCTTTAATACCGGCGATTTTCGCGGAGTACACGCGGCTCATCTGGCCCGCGCCAATACCGATGGTCATATTGTTTTTGGCATAGACGATAGCATTGGATTTCACGAACTTCGCCACTTTCCAGCAGAACAGCGCATCGCGCAGTTCCTGTTCGGTCGGCTGACGTTGGGTGACGACGCGCAGTTCTTCCGCACCGACCATCCCCAGGTCACGATCCTGAACCAGCAGACCGCCGTTCACGCGTTTGAAATCAAGACCCGGAACACGCTCGCCCCACTGACCGCAGGTCAGAACGCGTACGTTCTGCTTGGCGGCGGTGATTTTCAGGGCTTCTTCGCTGGCGGAAGGCGCAATAATCACTTCGACAAACTGACGAGAAATGATGGCCTGTGCGGTTTCCGCATCTAGCTCGCGGTTAAAGGCAATGATGCCGCCGAATGCGGAGGTTGGGTCGGTTTTGTACGCGCGATCGTAAGCATCAAGAATGGAATTGCCGATAGCTACACCGCAAGGGTTGGCGTGCTTCACAATCACACATGCTGGCTCGGCGAACTCTTTCACGCACTCCAGCGCCGCATCGGTATCGGCGATGTTGTTATAAGAGAGGGCTTTACCCTGAACCTGGGTTGCGGTAGCAACGGAGGCTTCTTTCACATTCTCTTCTATATAGAAGGCAGCCTGCTGGTGGCTGTTCTCGCCGTAACGCATATCCTGCTTCTTAATGAAGTTCAGGTTCAGCGTGCGTGGGAAGCGACCGGCGGCTTCTTTGCTTTCACCGTGGTACGCCGGAACCATGCTGCCGAAGTAGTTGGCAATCATGCTGTCGTAGGCGGCAGTGTGTTCGAAGGCTTTGATGGCGAGGTCGAAACGGGTTGCAAGCGTCAGCGATCCTTCGTTGTCATCCATCTCTTTAATAATGGCGTCGTAGTCGCTGCTCTTCACCACGATTGCGACATCTTTATGGTTCTTAGCGGCGGAGCGCACCATGGTCGGGCCGCCGATATCGATGTTCTCAACCGCATCTTCCAGCGAGCAGCCTTCACGAGCAACAGTCTGGGCGAACGGATACAGGTTAACAACCACCATATCGATAGGCTGGATCTGATGTTCTTCCATAATGGCATCGTCCTGGCCGCGACGGCCCAGAATGCCACCATGTACTTTCGGATGCAGGGTCTTCACGCGTCCATCCATCATCTCCGGGAAACCGGTGTAATCGGAAACTTCGGTTACCGGCAGACCTTTTTCTGCTAACAGACGGGCAGTGCCCCCTGTAGACAGCAGCTCCACACCGCGTGCGGAAAGTGCCTGGGCGAATTCGACGATACCGGCTTTGTCAGAAACACTGAGCAGAGCGCGGCGGACTGGACGACGTTGTTGCATGGTAAATCCCCTGGATTTGACTATTACAGAGAGCGTTAGCTGAATTTTTCGCGAAAAACTCAGCTAACGCCCCTAACGGGGCATCCTTATTTTTCGCCCGCATTGTAACGAAAACGTTTGCGCAACGCTCGCGAATTTTTCTCTTTCAATGGTGATCACAATTTTGACAGTGGTTACCGTGGGAAAAATACAGAAATTACATTGATGATTGTGGATAACTCTGTGCGTAAAAAGGTATAAAGCGGGGTTTTGCTGGGGAATGCAGCAGTCAGTCATTTTTCTGCAATTTTTCTATTGCGGCCTGCGGAGAACTCCCTATAATGCACCTCCATCGACACGGCGGATGTGAATCACTTCACACAAACAGCCGGTTCGGTTGAAGAGAAAAATCCTGAAATTTAGGGTTGACTCTGAAAGAGGAAAGCGTAATATACGCCACACTCGCGACAGTGCGCTAAAGCGCGTCGCAACAGCTCTTTAACAATTTATCAGACAATCTGTGTGGGCACTCGAAGATACGGATTCTTAACGTCGCAAGACGAAAAATGAATACCAAGTCTCAAGAGTGAACACGTAATTCATTACGAAGTTTAATTCTTTGAGCATC
>NZ_MECT01000243.1:0-2055 GCF_001722145.1 Shigella sp. FC1544 | reverse complement strand
CATACAGGAGCAGTCTGGTCTGAAAACATCAATGTCGCGTAAAGGTAACTGTTACGACAACGCTCCGATGGAAAGCTTCTGGGGAACGCTGAAAAATGAGAGCCTGAGCCACTATCGTTTTAATAACCGGGATGAAGCCATCTCAGTAATACGGGAATACATTGAGATTTTCTACAATCGTCAGCGTCGTCACTCTCGTCTGGGGAATATCTCCCCGGCAGCCTTCAGGGAAAAATATCATCAGATGGCTGCTTAAAAAAAGAACAAATGGTAGTGTCCGCTATTGCCAGTACACCTCAGTCCCCACTATGAAAACACAGCATGATCATTATGACCGCCTGTCCGTCAGGCTATCGGTCATTATCAGCCGCTTACTGGCTGGCGAATCTCTGGAGCTTAAAGCGTTAGCTGATGAATTTGGTGTCTCAGAACGCACCCTACAGAGGGATTTTCAGCAACGCCTGATCCATCTGGATCTCGAGCATTCCAGCGGAAGCTACCGACTTACCTGCCGAACGGGCCGGGAGCACTAACCCAACACATTTGCGTTCATCCGTAATTCCGGGATTTCAGGGATTATTCCGGCTCAGAATCGCAGGTTAATTCGACTGATTACCAGTAACTCCGGAAGCTCACCGTGCCTTATAGGGCATGGAGGGCTGCCATCTCCAGTTACACAAACCGCCTGTTTTCTGGAACTGGCGGAAGCTATCCGTGACTACCGCGCCGTTACATTATTAGTTAACGGTAAAAGCTACGAAGCAGTAGCTCCCCGCCGTCTGATATTTCAGTCCAAAAACTGGTTTCTTGTTGCTACCCGCACCAGAAATTTACAGGTGTTTCGGATGGAAGATGTTAACGCCGTAACCGTTCTGGATACCTCTTTTCGCAGAAAGCCTGAACTTGATGCTCTGACTGCCAGTGAAGAGTTTATTTCAGCCCTCCCTCACTTTCGTTTCATAAGTGACGTAATTCAGACCTTCAGAGAGTAACAGACAACGTTCATTTCAAATTAAAAAGGAGACCTCGTATGAATGACCCGGTAAAGGGCGAAGGCCGGATGATTACTGATGCCAGTGGCGTCACCAGAAGGGAAGGCGGGATTTTGGGAATGTGGAGCAATATATTTCCAGAACGTAATGGTAGCAACGAGCAAAAAGGTGATAGCAAGCCGCACATACCCGACATCAGGGATATTCTTGATATTTTCCCTCAGCCACTGCGGGAAAAGCTGTTGAACAAAATCAGTGAAGCCATCGACTATGAACCCGTGATTGGTGTCATGGGAAAAACTGGCGCGGGGAAAAGCAGCGTATGTAATGCGCTGTTTAAAGGGGAGGTTTGTGCAGTTAGCGACGTTGAGGCATGTACTCGCGAAGTTCAGGAATTGCGTATACGCTTCGGCAAACATTCGCTAAAGATCATTGATATACCTGGTGTCGGTGAGAATGCCCGGCGGGACAAGGAGTATGAATATTTATACCGTAATTTGCTTCCCTCCCTAGATCTTATCCTGTGGGTAATAAAAGGAGACGATCGGGCCTTTTCTGCGGATGAGCATTTCTACAATAATGTTCTGCTCCCTGCTGGTGGGGGTGAGCGCGTTTTATTCGTCCTCAACCAGGTTGATAAAATTGAGCCATTCCGCGAGTGGGATACTCATCTGCATCAGCCATCTCCTGCACAGCGCATCAACATCGAAAAGTGAAGTGGCACACTGAATTTGGCCACCTGAACAGAGGTGATATGCTCACCTCAGAACAACACAGGTGCTCCAATGAAAAAAAGAAATTTTAGCGCAGAGTTTAAACGCGAATCCGCTCAACTGGTTGTTGACCAGAAATACACGGTGGCAGATGCCGCCAAAGCTATGGATGTTGGCCTTTCCACAATGACAAGATGGGTCAAACAACTGCGTGATGAGCGTCAGGGCAAAACACCAAAAGCCTCTCCGATAACACCAGAACAAATCGAAATACGTAAGCTGAGGAAAAAGCTACAACGCATTGAAATGGAGAATGAAATATTAAAAAAGGCTACCGCGCTCTTGATGTC
>NZ_MECT01000242.1:0-2099 GCF_001722145.1 Shigella sp. FC1544 | reverse complement strand
GCCGGTGCTGGTGCAGATGCTCGACCGGCTGGAAAGTGAAATCCTGGCTGACCGGGTGAGTGAGGAAAGCCGCCGCTGGCTGGCATCGTGCGGCCTGACGGTGGCGCAGATGCAAAGCCAGATGGACCCGGTGTACACGCCGGCGCGAAAAATCCACCTGTACCACTGCGACCATCGCGGCCTGCCGCTGGCGCTCATCAGCACGGAAGGGGCAACAGCGTGGTGCGCAGAATATGATGAATGGGGCAACCTGCTGAGTGATGAGAACCCGCATCATCTGCAGCAGCTCATTCGCCTGCCGGGTCAGCAGTATGATGAGGAGTCCGGCCTGTATTACAACCGCCACCGCTATTATGACCCGCTGCAGGGGCGATATATCACTCAGGACCCAATTGGGCTGAAGGGGGGATGGAATTTTTATCAGTATCCGTTGAATCCGATCTCAGAGATAGACCCACAAGGGTTAAATCCGTTAATTCTTGGTGTTGTAGCACTGATGAGTTGCGGTTTGTTTTCATCAGGTGGTGTTATCCAAAGTGGGCAACAACGCAGAGATCAATATGGACGTAAAGTTAATCCAGAAGCCGACAAATTAACAGATGAACATAAGTCAGGTGTAAATCCTGGAGGTAACTGTAGTCCCCAGAACCTGAGTGACTTACAAAATGAAAAAAACAGATTATGTAACCAGTCTAGAGCTTGCGCTCCTCAGATGCTGAGAAAAGAAATATTGAGACGGTACGAGATAAATTTGGCGTGCGCTTCGGTCAGAAAGCAGATTAATAATCAGTGCTTTGGTGGTGGAGATAAGGCCCATATGGAAGAAGAGAATAAAGCATATAAAACAGCAGCTGATTGCAGTGGCTTAATAAAATGAAAAAAATAATTTTCTCTAACGAGAGTGCAGTCTATGATGAACTTATGATTCATTTCCCATGCCAGCCATTACCTCATATTTCAAATGATATTATAGGGCTGGAGGAACTGGATATTGTATATAATTTTTTTCCAAAAGAAACAATGGAATGAAATAATCAATAATTTAAAAATAAAGGATGACTCTTATGCTTTAGAGTTAGGAATTATATTCCTCCCTGAGAAAGTATT
Organism: Shigella sp. FC1544; assembly: GCF_001722145.1. Lineage (NCBI taxonomy): Bacteria > Pseudomonadati > Pseudomonadota > Gammaproteobacteria > Enterobacterales > Enterobacteriaceae > Shigella > Shigella sp. FC1544. Next base: position 992 of record NZ_MECT01000242.1, on the reverse strand, counting down.
CTGCTATTACATCCCTCTGTATATTTATGTCTCGTTGTTTAATAAGAATGATTTTTGGGTTTTTGAATCCGATTTTATTCAACAATATTTATGTCCTGAGTATCGGGATTACGATGATTTTTTGATTTTTGTTTTTAATTTTTCAGATATACAACTATCTATTATTGCACAGTTTATGTCTTATGAATCAGACGCTGGATTCTTTTATGCAAGTAAAGCTTGTATGGATTTTTGGGAAGATTATTCACCTCTATTACATAAGAAAATTTAATCGTAAAAGGTATAAATGGTTTAATAAAAAACTTGTCTACTCGTTGGAGTAGATGAAAAATAAGATGACGTTGGCATATAGATCACTGCGAATAATCCACCTCTACCACTGCGACTATCGCGGCCTGCCGCTGACGCTTATCAGCTGACGGGGCAACAGAATGGTGCGCAGAATATGATGAATGGGGCAACCTGCTGAATGAAGAGAACCCGCAGCACCTGCAGCAGCTTATCCGTCTGCCGGGGCAGCAGTATGATGAGGAGTCCGGCCTGTATTACAACCGCCACCGCTATTATGACCCGCTGCAGGGGCGGTATATCACTCAGGATCCGATTGGGCTGGAAGGCGGGTGGAATCAGTATGTATATGCTTCCATACATCCAACATATTCTATTGATCCGCTGGGTAATGCTGCCAACTTACTGATTTAGTGTATGATGGTGATTTTAAGGTGCTTGCGTGGCTTCCATTTCCATCAGATGTCCTTCCTGCTCCGCTACTGAAGGCGTGGTGCGTAACGGCAAAAGCACTGCCGGACATCAGCGCTATCTCTGCTCTCATTGCCGTAAAACATGGCAACTACAGTTCACTTACACCGCCTCTCAGCCCGGTACGCACCAGAAAATCATTGATATGGCCATGAATGGCGTCGGATGTCGCGCCAGTGCACGCATTATGGGCGTTGGCCTCAACACGGTTTTACGTCACTTAAAAAACTCAG
>NZ_MECT01000241.1:0-2141 GCF_001722145.1 Shigella sp. FC1544 | reverse complement strand
ACGGTTGTGGCGCACGTCTTCGGTGAACGCACTCTGGCCACACTGGAGCGTCTTCTGAGCCTGCTGTCGGCCTTTGAGGTCGTGGTATGGATGACGGATGGCTGGCCGCTGTATGAATCACGCCTGAAGGGAAAGCTGCACGTTATCAGCAAGCGTTACACTCAGCGCATTGAGCGACATAATCTGAATCTGAGACAACATCTGGCAAGGCTGGGACGGAAGTCACTGTCGTTCTCAAAATCGGTGGAGCTGCATGACAAGGTCATCGGGCATTATCTGAACATAAAACACTATCAGTAAGTTGGAGTCATTACCGACAATAAGATTGTCGATCACCACCCTTAATTTACCCTTCTGTAGCCATCACCAGAGCCAAACCGATTAGATTCAATGTGAACGATTAGTTTGCTATATCTTAATTTTGCCTTTTGCAAAGGCCATCTCTCGTTTATTTACTTATTTTAGTAAATGATGGTGCTTGTATATATACATGGCGAATTAATGGATATTGCAGATGTAATATTCACAGGGATCACTGTAATTAAAATAAATGAAGGATTATGTAATGGAAAACTTTAAACATCTCCCTGAACCGTTCCGCATTCGTGTTATTGAGCCAGTAAAACGTACTACTCGCGCTTATCGTGAAGAAGCAATTATTAAATCCGGTATGAACCCGTTCCTGCTGGATCGCGAAGATGTGTTTATCGATTTACTGACCGACAGCGGCACCGGGGCGGTAACCCAAAGTATGCAGGCAGCGATGATGCGCGGCGACGAAGCCTACAGCGGCAGCCGCAGCTACTATGCGTTAGCCGAGTCAGTGAAAAATATCTTTGGTTATCAATATACTATTCCGACTCACCAGGGCCGTGGCGCAGAGCAAATCTATATTCCGGTACTGATTAAAAAACGCGAGCAGGAAAAAGGCCTGGATCGCAGCAAAATGGTGGCATTCTCTAACTATTTCTTTGATACCACGCAGGGCCATAGCCAGATTAACGGCTGTACCGTGCGTAACGTCTATATCAAAGAAGCCTTCGATACGGGCGTGCGTTACGACTTTAAAGGCAACTTTGACCTCGAAGGATTAGAACGCGGTATTGAAGAAGTTGGCCCGAATAACGTGCCGTATATCGTTGCAACCATCACCAGTAACTCTGCAGGTGGTCAGCCGGTTTCACTGGCAAACTTAAAAGCGATGTACAGCATCGCGAAGAAATACGATATTCCGGTGGTAATGGACTCCGCACGCTTTGCTGAAAACGCCTATTTCATCAAGCAGCGTGAAGCAGAATACAAAGACTGGACCATCGAGCAGATCACCCGCGAAACCTACAAATATGCCGATATGCTGGCGATGTCCGCCAAGAAAGATGCGATGGTGCCGATGGGCGGCTTGCTGTGCATGAAAGACGACAGCTTCTTTGATGTGTACACCGAGTGCAGAACCCTTTGCGTGGTGCAGGAAGGCTTCCCGACATATGGCGGCCTGGAAGGCGGCGCGATGGAGCGTCTGGCGGTAGGTCTGTATGACGGCATGAATCTCGACTGGCTGGCTTATCGTATCGCGCAGGTACAGTATCTGGTCGATGGTCTGGAAGAGATTGGCGTTGTCTGCCAGCAGGCGGGCGGTCACGCGGCATTCGTTGATGCCGGTAAACTGCTGCCGCATATCCCGGCAGACCAGTTCCCGGCACAGGCGCTGGCGTGCGAGCTGTATAAAGTCGCCGGTATCCGTGCGGTAGAAATTGGCTCTTTCCTGTTAGGCCGCGATCCGAAAACCGGTAAACAACTGCCATGCCCGGCTGGGTAATGACTCCAACTTATTGATAGTGTTTTATGTTCAGATAATGCCCGATGACTTTGTCATGCAGCTCCACCGATTTTGAGAACGACAGCGACTTCCGTCCCAGCCGTGCCAGGTGCTGCCTCAGATTCAGGTTATGCCGCTCAATTCGCTGCGTATATCGCTTGCTGATTACGTGCAGCTTTCCCTTCAGGCGGGATTCATACAGTGGCCAGCCATCCGTCATCCATATCACCACGTCAAAGGGTGACAGCAAGCTCATAAGACGCCCCAGCGTCGCCATAGTGCGTTCACCGAATACGTGCGCAACAACCGTCTTCCGGAGCCTGTC
>NZ_MECT01000240.1:0-2154 GCF_001722145.1 Shigella sp. FC1544 | reverse complement strand
CTGTATGAATCCCGCCTGAAGGGAAAGCTGCACGTAATCAGCAAGCGATATACGCAGCGAATTGAGCGGCATAACCTGAATCTGAGGCAGCACCTGGCACGGCTGGGACGGAAGTCGCTGTCGTTCTCAAAATCGGTGGAGCTGCATGACAAAGTCATCGGGCATTATCTGAACATAAAACACTATCAATAAGTTGGAGTCATTACCGAGTTGTCGGTAAAGTTGTGCTGGAAATGCGCGATCTGGGGCAGGAACCAAAGCATATTGTTATCGCAGGCGTATTACGTACAGCATTAGCCAATAAACGCATTCAGCGCAGTGAGCTGGATAAGCAGGCGATGGAAACCGTCATTAACGCACTGGTAAAATGACCATTCAGGATGAGGCGGTAAGCTTCATCCTGATATTCTTGCTTCAGTTGCGGTCCAGTTAATCATTCTAAATAACAACTGCTGAAATTATACGAATTGCGGTATGTATTTTAATTTATAACGATAATATTATTTTTATTTTCTGCAATGAACGTCACAAATAATTGTCGCTTAAGTTAAATTTATTTCAAATGATAATAAATATCAGTTCACTTATAATTTCTTGCTTTGTAATTTTAATTGATAACGATCAATGTTAAGGGCTCAGAATAATCACATTATTTTTTCTCCTAACCATAAAGGATTAGTTTATCGGCGTTAAATCTTTTCTCATACACTATCGGGTTAGGGAAAATATCTGGTGTTGGGGACAGAGTCAGCAGCGTATTAGTTGAATGCTTAATATCAGGCTGCTGAATTGTCAGCACGGTGTTTGCGAAGAGGATGCGAAATAAATGAACCCGGTTGATCGTCCACTATTAGATATTGGCTTAACGCGATTAGAATTCTTGCGTATATCAGGAAAAGGCCTTGCTGGTCTAACAATTGCCCCTGCGTTACTGTCACTTTTGGGTTGCAAACAGGAAGATATTGATAGCGGCACAGTAGGGTTGATAAATACACCCAAAGGGGTGCTGGTGACCCAGCGAGCGCGATGCACGGGTTGCCACCGCTGTGAAATCTCTTGTACCAACTTCAACGATGGCTCAGTAGGGACATTCTTCTCCCGTATCAAAATCCATCGCAATTATTTCTTTGGCGACAACGGGGTTGGCTCTGGCGGCGGCCTGTATGGCGATCTCAACTATACCGCGGACACCTGCCGTCAATGCAAAGAGCCGCAATGCATGAACGTCTGCCCGATTGGTGCGATTACCTGGCAGCAGAAAGAAGGCTGTATTACCGTCGATCATAAACGCTGTATTGGCTGTAGCGCCTGTACTACGGCATGCCCGTGGATGATGGCCACCGTAAATACCGAAAGTAAAAAATCCTCGAAATGTGTGTTATGCGGTGAATGTGCAAACGCCTGCCCAACAGGGGCGTTAAAAATTATCGAGTGGAAAGATATTACTGTGTGAATCTTGCAAAGGAAAAAATCATGGCTAACGGTTGGACAGGTAATATATTAAGAGTCAATCTCACGACAGGAAATATTACCCTCGAAGATTCCAGTAAGTTTAAAAGTTTTGTCGGTGGCATGGGCTTCGGCTACAAAATTATGTATGACGAAGTACCGCCAGGCACGAAACCTTTCGATGAAGCGAATAAATTAGTCTTTGCTACCGGCCCATTAACTGGATCTGGTGCCCCCTGTAGTTCTCGCGTAAATATCACCTCACTTTCTACTTTTACCAAAGGAAATTTAGTTGTCGATGCCCATATGGGTGGCTTTTTTGCAGCGCAAATGAAATTCGCTGGATACGACGTCATTATTATCGAAGGGAAGGCGGGTAATGACTCCAACTTATTGATAGTGTTTTATGTTCAGATAATGCCCGATGACTTTGTCATGCAGCTCCACCGATTTTGAGAACGACAGCGACTTCCGTCCCAGCCGTGCCAGGTGCTGCCTCAGATTCAGGTTATGCCGCTCAATTCGCTGCGTATATCGCTTGCTGATTACGTGCAGCTTTCCCTTCAGGCGGGATTCATACAGTGGCCAGCCATCCGTCATCCATATCACCACGTCAAAGGGTGACAGCAAGCTCATAAGACGCCCCAGCGTCGCCATAGTGCGTTCACCGAATACGTGCGCAACAACCGTCTTCCGGAGCCTGTC
>NZ_MECT01000239.1:0-2158 GCF_001722145.1 Shigella sp. FC1544 | reverse complement strand
CCTCCGTGGTGGAAATACCGGGGTGTAGCAACAGCTCACCCATGCGGCTCTGACAACGATGTTAACCCGCGTTAAATATCCCACGTTGGCCAGCATCTGTCTCACGGAAAGTCATACTGCCTTACCAATATCAACACCAACCGGATTTGTGGAGCCTCCAGTCTGAAGGGGCTTTATGCGTTCCGTATAGGATATTATGATACTGGAGTTTTGCGAAGCTCCACTCCTTTCCGAACATTTACACAGATATTGCCTAAGAAAAGTGAAACCATAATATGGTTATAGTCCCTTTCAGTGCAAATACTTAGCTTGTTGCACAGAGAAATAGAAGCTGCATAAACTCTTTCTTCAAAAAATGTAAATAAAGTTAAATATAGGAAAAATTACTTAATCTATCTTAATAACGGAAAGATTTTGTATACAATCACTGTTACAGAAATTTCTTAGTTACTCTGTAAACACTAAATATAGTTTGGTATATTCTGTTGAATTTATGATGGATATGGGACATAAAAACAAAATAGATATAAAGGTTCGCTTGCATAACTATATTATTTTATATGCAAAAAGGTGTTCAATGACGGTTAGCTCAGGCAATGAAACTTTGACTATCAATGAAGGGCAAATTGCTTTTATAGAGCGAAATATACAAATAAACGTCTCCATAAAAAAATCTGATAGCATTAATCCATTTGAGATTATAAGCCTTGACAGAAATTTATTATTAAGCATTATTAGAATAATGGAACCAATTTATTCATTTCAACACTCCTATTCTGAGGAGAAAAGGGGGTTAAACAAAAAAATATTCCTCCTCTCTGAGGAGGAGGTTTCTATCGATTTGTTCAAATCTATAAAAGAGATGCCTTTCGGCAAAAGAAAGATCTATAGTTTAGCTTGCCTTTTATCAGCTGTTTCTGATGAGGAAGCTTTATATACTTCGATATCGATAGCTTCTTCTCTTAGTTTTTCTGATCAGATAAGGAAGATTGTTGAAAAAAACATCGAGAAGAGATGGCGTCTTTCTGATATTTCAAATAACTTGAATTTATCAGAAATAGCTGTTAGAAAACGATTGGAGAGTGAAAAATTAACATTTCAACAAATCCTTCTTGATATTCGCATGCATCATGCAGCAAAGCTTTTATTGAATAGTCAAAGCTATATTAATGATGTATCAAGACTTATCGGAATATCAAGCCCATCTTATTTTATAAGGAAATTTAATGAATATTATGGTATAACTCCAAAGAAATTTTACTTATATCATAAAAAATTTTAAATGCTTCATAGCCCATCGCTATTGCCAGATGGGTTTTCCCCACACCTGATGGCCCTAGTAATACGATATTTTCATTACGTTCTATGAAGCTGAGTGAGCGTAACGACTGGAGTTGCTTCTGCGGTGCTCTGGTGGCGAATGTGAAGTCATACTCTTCGAACGTTTTCACCGCCGGGAAGGCTGCCATTCGGGTATACATCGCCTGTTTACGTTGATGACGTGCCAGTTTTTCTTCATGAAGCAGATGCTCCAGGAAGTCCATATAACTCCATTCCTGGTCTACTGCCTGTTGTGACAGCGCAGGCGCTGCGCTTATGTACTGCACCCATTTTGTTGGACGATGAAATGGAATAGCCCCTAATATGTCAAAGCCAAAATACCCTTTTGAAAAGCGCCTTGAAGTCGTGAATCACTACTTCACTACTGATGATGGTTACAGGATCATCTCGGCACGTTTTGGTGTCCCCGAACCCAGGTCAGGACATGGGTTGCCCTCTATGAAAAACATGGAGAAAAAGGCTTAATTCCCAAACCTAAAGGTGTTAGTGCTGATCCAGAGTTGCGTATCAAGGTCGTGAAAGCTGTGATTGAGCAGCACATGTCCCTTAATCAGGCTGCTGCTCACTTTATGCTTGCTGGTAGTGGTTCTGTAGCCAGGTGGCTGAAGGTTTATGAAGAGCGCGGAGAAGCTGGTTTACGCGCGCTCAAGATTGGCACCAAAAGAAACATTGCAATATCAGTTGATCCAGAAAAAGCGGCATCAGCATTGGAGCTGTCAAAAGTGAAGTGGCACACTGAATTTGGCCACCTGAACAGAGGTGATATGCTCACCTCAGAACAACACAGGTGCTCCAATGAAAAAAAGAAATTTTAGCG
>NZ_MECT01000238.1:0-2170 GCF_001722145.1 Shigella sp. FC1544 | reverse complement strand
CGCTGGGCGCAGGCAGAAGAGCAGAAGTATGAGATGCTGGAGAATGAGTACTCTCAGAGGGTGGCTGACCGGCTGAAAGCATCAGGTCTGAGCGGTGATACGGATGCGGAGAGGGAAGCCGGTGCACAGGTGATGCGTGAGACTGAACAGCAGATTTACCGTCAGTTGACTGACGAGGTACTGGCCCTGCGATTGTCTGAAAACGGCTCAAATCATATCGCATAACCCACTGATAATGTTTACTACCGGATGTAGCTTTTTTTCATGCCCGAGATGGTCAGTTAGTTCCGCATTAAGCACCGTTTCGACAGTTAATTTCGTCTGCATACGGGAAAACTGATTGAGGTCGGCCTCGGTTTTGAGGCCTTTAGCCAGTTCAGCCGCAAGGGCTTTAAGCTTCTTTTCGTCCATAATTTACCTGTCTCCGTTGTTGGAGTGAACCACGGCAGCCTGACGGCTGCAAATTGAAAACCGCCCCTGTTCGTCCTGTTGTTGCCGCACGCTCCGCAGAATATGTATTCTCTGAGGACCTGGTTTACGCTTACCCTGGAGAGGGATGTATCAGAGGTTACTGAAGGTTGACCCGCTGAAGTGCGTGCTGTGCGGGAGTCAGATGCGTTTTACGGGGCTGAAGCGGGGCTACCGTCTGGCAGAGCAGGTCCTGATGCATGAGCCGCTGGCCCGGATGCGGTGGTGCGGCTGAGAGCCGCAGAGGGTAAGTGGCGTCCATTTTGAGGGAAACGGAGCAAAAAACCGCCATTCATACCCTGAATCAATCAGAGCCATCCAGTTTAATCGTCGGTTCCGTTCATATGAGCAAAAGTGGTGTTGAAGAAACATCCGTTTTGTGGTGTTTTTTTAATCTTTTTGGGGTTTTAATTCCTATCGATGAACGGAAGACGTTCAGCATAATCCCCCGGAACAGCGTTTCCTCATTCAGCGGGGCAAGGATAAAGGGGTCCGCTTGGAATTCGGAAATTTTCCCACGCTAAGAGAATTGAGCTAACGAGTGGTTACGTCCAGGCCAGCTAACTCACTGAACGTAAAGGCTGTACGAAATGTTCTGACCGTCCGATAACCGTCTGGCTTACTTCCATACATTCCCTTGCGTGGATGTACAGAATTATACGATTTAGGACACCAAAACCGCTGTTATCCCGCCATCTTGGCGATTCCTGAAAGTCATTTATCTAAAAAATAGTCTTAACGTGGTTTATTTTCCGAATTCCAAGCGGACCCCTCAATAGACAGCGTGAATATCGATGGTTGCGCCACAGGCATGAGCATATTTTGTCAAAGTTTTCATGCTGGCCCCTAAAGGGTTACTTTCCAGGCGACTGATGGCTGACGGGCGTAACCCCATTCGTTCGGCCAGTGCTGACTTTGTTAATCCCGCTTTTTCTCTCATTTCGTATAACATTTCCACCATCTCCAGTTCTTTGTCAGCATCCTCATACCCTTTGACAGCTTCTGGAGTACTGAGTAGTTTTTGCTTTACCTGGCTGAATGGAACACCTTTTACTTTCATCAGTTCATCTCCTTCAGACGCATCCTGGCAATTTCAATAGCTTTCGTTGGTGTCTTTTGCGTTTTTTTCACAAATGCATGCAGCAGATAGATTTCGTTACCCGTTGCATAAGCGTGCAGTGTCCTTGCGATATTTTTATCCCCGACTCTCAGTTCAAAAAGCCCTCCGCCAATTACACGGCTGTGAGGCATTTTCATTTTGTTACCTTCCTGTTCCAGCCGTTCAATCAGTCTGGTCATACGACCACGCAGATTGTCTGGTAATTCTAGAAGTTCATCCAGTGCGGCCGGGTGAGTAATCACATTAAACATATTATAGCCTCCAGAATGACAAAATACACTAAAACAGAAAAATTGCGCAAACAGTAAATTTCATCAATAAATGAAAATACACTCTGAGTTCGGAGGGGGGCAACTGGAGAAGAGGGATTTTTTGATGCCGCGTTAGCGGCATGGAAGGCGGCACTCCGTTGTTGCATATGGCACAGGAGTAAAACCGCCGAAGCCCGGCGTAAGCCGGTACTGATTGACAGATTTCACCTTACCCCCGTTACTTTATTCGTACCCCTTATAATGGGGTGTTAGCCAGCCAGACCCGGCATGATTACTGCCCCCAGTCGTCCATGATCCGGGGGGTGATGTC
>NZ_MECT01000237.1:0-2235 GCF_001722145.1 Shigella sp. FC1544 | reverse complement strand
TGAAAACGCGTTACGATCGGTGGCGGTTGGAAGAAAAAATTATCTCTTTTTCGGCTCAGACAAGGGAGGAGAAAGTGCGGCGATCATCTACAGTCTGCTGGTCACCTGCAAACAGAACGAAGTGGAGCCGGAGGACTGGTTGCGCGAAGTGATCGAGAAGCTCAATGACTGGCCGTCGAACCAAGTGCATGAACTGCTGCCCTGGAACTTCTCGTCTGTAAAATAATCCTTACGCTACGTACTTCTCGGGGCGCTTACACCGTTACTGTTCATTGTCCGCGCTGTCATTCCGATGAAGTTTATCGACATGGCCGTAGTTGTTCCCGGCATGAGCGTTTCCGTTGTCGCTCATGTAAACGTGTTTTCCAGCTCACTTACTCTTATGAAGCCAGAAAACCCGGCGTTAAGGAGCAGATCGTTGAAATGGCACATAACGGCGCAGGGGGCCGTGATACCGCCAGGACACTGAAAATCGGCATCAATACCATCATACGGACATTAAAAAGCTCCCGCCCCGGCGGATAACATCTGCGCCAGTCGCTCACGCTGATGTTGCCCTTATCTGTGAACTTGATGAGCAGTGGCGCTTCGTCGGCAGCAAGGCTGCAACAACACTGGCTCTGGTATGCGTACAACACTAAAACTGGCGGTGTGTTGGCTTACACTTTCGGGCCACGGAATGATGAGACCTATCGGGAACTGTTAGCCCTGTTTACTCCGTTCTGTATATATTAGGCCGTTGGTGGTAAGTGGATCACTTTTTAGACTCGAATAGCTGCAGTTCACAAAAACAGGAATCCGGCTCCGTTTTTTGTTGTCATATCAGAGGGATATTTGTTATGAAGAAAATATAGTGAGTATATATACTGTCAGGATACAATATGATTAATGGGGTGTCGTTACAGGGAACTGCTGGATATGAGGCACATACAGAGGAGGGAAATGTAAATGTTAAAAAATTGCTGGAATCTTTAAACTCTAAAAGTCTTGGTGATATGGATAAAGATTCTGAATTGGCAGCGACTTTACAGAAAATGATAAATCCGTCTGGTGGGGATGGTAACTGTTCGGGGTGTGCGCTTCATGCTTGTATGGCTATGTTAGGGTATGGAGTAAGAGAGGCTCCCGTACCTAATGAAATATCAGAGTATATGACCGGATTTTTTCATAGGCATTTAGAGCAAATTGATAGTGAAGGCATAGTGTCACATCCTAATGAAACTTATAGTAAATTTCGTGAGCGTATTGCAGAAAATATTTTACAAAACACTTCAAAAGGAAGTGTAGTAATGATTTCTATTGAACAGGCCACTCATTGGATAGCTGGATTTAACGATGGTGAAAAAATTATGTTTTTGGATGTTCAAACAGGAAAGGGATTTAATCTTTATGATCCTGTAGAAAAATCGCCAGATGCATTTGTAGATGAAAATAGTTCGGTTCAGGTAATTCATGTATCTGATCAGGAATTTGATCACTATGCTAACAGTAGTAGTTGGAAGAGTAAGAGGCTTTGCTGATGCTGAGAGCCTGTACATAGATTTGAGCCGGCCCCTTGAAACGCCAGACAGTGGATGTATCTTAAAATAAGAGATAGGCTTGGATATATGTCTAACACTAGTTCTAATTTTGAGATGACTGGAACTTTGCTGGGGCTGGAGCTTCGTAAACGTAAAACTCCTCAGGAAAAAATTGCCATTATTCAGCAGACAATGGAGCCTGGCATGACGGTGTCCCATGTGGCGCGTTTGCATGGTATTCAGCCCAGCCTGTTGCTTAAGTGGAAAAAATAATATCTGGAAGGAAGTCTCACTGTTGTTGCTGCCGGAGAGGATGTCGTTCCTGCCTCAGAACTGGCTGCCGCTATAAAACAAATAAAAGAGTTACAGCGCTTGCTGGGTAGACTGGCCCCCTGAATCTCCAGACAACCAGTATCACTTAAATAAGTGATAGTCTTAATACTAGTTTTTAGACTAGTCATTGGAGTACAGATGATTGATGTCTTAGGGCCGGAGAAACGCAGACGGCGTACCACACAGGAAAAGATCGCAATTGTTCAGCAGAGCTTTGAACCGGGGATGACGGTCTCCCTCGTTGCCCGGCAACATGGTGTAGCAGCCAGCCAGTTATTTCTCTGGCGTAAGCAATACCAGGAAGGAAGTCTTACTGCTGTGGCCGCCGGAGAACAGGTTGTTCCTGCCTCTGAACTTGCTGCCGCCATGAAGCAGATTAAAG
>NZ_MECT01000236.1:0-2242 GCF_001722145.1 Shigella sp. FC1544 | reverse complement strand
ACGGTTGTGGCGCACGTCTTCGGTGAACGCACTCTGGCCACACTGGAGCGTCTTCTGAGCCTGCTGTCGGCCTTTGAGGTCGTGGTATGGATGACGGATGGCTGGCCGCTGTATGAATCACGCCTGAAGGGAAAGCTGCACGTTATCAGCAAGCGTTACACTCAGCGCATTGAGCGACATAATCTGAATCTGAGACAACATCTGGCAAGGCTGGGACGGAAGTCACTGTCGTTCTCAAAATCGGTGGAGCTGCATGACAAGGTCATCGGGCATTATCTGAACATAAAACACTATCAGTAAGTTGGAGTCATTACCCTAATTTGCGGTAACGGGCGAAAAAGATAGGTACGTGATATTTCGCCTGACTGTTCATGGTTATCATCGCTATCAGTCTGATTCAACTGATAATCACTGCGTAAGCGCCATGCCCCCGTGTTGATTCCGGCTGTTCCATAGGCGTTAAGATTAGTGCTGCTGCTGCCATCCTGTGGGCGGTAGCTGCTGGCAAACAAGTTGTAATCCATCAGGACACCGGCGACACCTTCTTTCCATGTGGAGGGTGGGGTCCAGTTTTCTGAGTGCCACGCCAGCCAGGCTTGCGGAATACTAATATTCAGTTGCTGATTGGCTTGATCGAAATTGAAGAGCATTTCAGATCGGGAGCTAAAATCGACGCACTGATTTATCAATGGTAACGACTGACGGACTTCAGGTTTTAAGCCAAATTTATCGACCAGTAAATCATTGATGCACGGAATGGTTTTATCGTCATTTTTGTGCCAGTTAATCTTTTGCCCGTTACTGATTTGGTTATTATTTACCGCAACGCTAACAAAATACACACCGGGAGCAATGACTCCTTTTTCCTTTAATAATGAAATATCAATGCGGTCGCGCATCGATTTATCGAGAACATTAAGGTTGAATTCGACCGCCAATGCGCAAGGCATCGCCACGACCAGGCAGGATACAAAAGAGAGTCGATAAATATTCACGGTGTCCATACCTGATAAATATTTTATGAAAGGCGGCGATAGCGCCGCCAAAGTAATACTTATTTATAATCCAGCACGTAGGTTGCATTCGCCGTAACTGCGCCTGGCGTTACAGGTGTAGCCTGATCAATTTGTTCCATCCAGGCAAAGAAATTCAGCGTTTGTTCGCTGGAGGTCGGAGCCAGGTCGATATCTGGAGTAGCGGTGCCTAAAACGATATTGCTTTGATCTTTATTCATTAAACGTACGCCGACGCCGGTGGCTTCACCCGTGCTGGTGTTGTTGAGAATCGGATCTGCGCCGGTGGTTTTCGCTGAGCTATCAAAGGTGACTGCAACTTTAGAAATCTTGCCACCGGAACCGTTGCTGGAGTTTTCCAGATCACAGTTGACTAAGCGCAGGTCGACAGCAACGGCATCGCTGTGATGTGACTGATTAATGTGGCTGGTGGTCACCTGACCGAGTTCAACCTCTTTATCAATATCATCCTGATGTATTTCACACGGTGCTTCAATAACTTCACCTTTAAAGTGAATTTCACCGGATCCTTCATCAGCCGCATAAACAGGTGCTGTGAACAGCAGAGATACGGCCAGTGCGGCCAATGTTTTTTGTCCTTTAAACATAACTGAGTCCTTTAACAGAAAAGAAAAAAGTATATCGGTGCAAGAATATCTTATTTGATTGTCGAATGTTTTTAGTTTTTCTTAAAAATATTATTAATTTTATTAAATGTAAAAGTAATTAATTGATGGTATGAATTAAATGTTTGATGAATAAAGTATTGGAAATTATAGGGGTGCGCTATATTTGGTGGTTTATTCATGTAACTGAGAGGAAGATAGATGATTAAAAATCATCGATTTGTTGGTAATGACTCCAACTTACTGATAGTGTTTTATGTTCAGATAATGCCCGATGACCTTGTCATGCAGCTCCACCGATTTTGAGAACGACAGTGACTTCCGTCCCAGCCTTGCCAGATGTTGTCTCAGATTCAGATTATGTCGCTCAATGCGCTGAGTGTAACGCTTGCTGATAACGTGCAGCTTTCCCTTCAGGCGTGATTCATACAGCGGCCAGCCATCCGTCATCCATACCACGACCTCAAAGGCCGACAGCAGGCTCAGAAGACGCTCCAGTGTGGCCAGAGTGCGTTCACCGAAGACGTGCGCCACAACCGTCCTCCGTATCCTGTCATACGCGTAAAACAGCCAGCGCTGACGTGATTTAGCACCGACGTAGCC
>NZ_MECT01000235.1:0-2243 GCF_001722145.1 Shigella sp. FC1544 | reverse complement strand
CAAGGCGAGCTTCATTTAACGCCTTACGCAGTTGCAGAATTTCAGATTCCAGTTCAGCCACCGTGCGGGAACCAGGAGTACCGAGCCCTTTTCTGGCGGCGGTAACCCATTGTCCTAAAGTGCCTTCAGGAAGGGATAATCGGGAAGCGCCTTCACTGATCGAAAGTTGATTTTCAAGAACCGTTCTGACAGCTTCGGCTTTGAACTCTTTAGAGTAACGTTGGTTTTTTCTGCTCATTATTAGCTCCTTCTGATGCCATTCTATTTCAGGAAGGAGTGTCCGTTAAACTCAGGCTACCTCAGTGGCAAATTCGTCCTCACGCAAAATAAAATCGTCCGTCAGAAGTCCATTACAAAAATAAAATAACACAGCACCGCTCTTCCTTTGTTGAGATTGCAAACATCTAATGCAGCAATGGCTGACAATCGCTCCATTCTCAACGCGCACAGCATAGAGGCCATTTTCACTAAAATTTTCACGCAATTCTTCGATTTTCATCTTCAGAATCCTTCCAGATAAATAGCTCTCCCCTGTTCGGGGTCCATCCCTCTTCTCCCTGCGCGCTACTTAAGTGAGTCGATTCTATCTGCGAAGGTGCGCGAATCAAATTCACCGGAAATAAACAACAAAAAACCCGCCGAAACGCTGAGAGATCACAGCGATGGGCGGGTTAAGTGCGGGTGCGTTGAGGATGCCTGACACATCAGAGGTGGGCGGGGATGGGATCAGCTCCCCGCCCGGTCACTCTTACTTCCTGGATTTGTAGTCTACGAAGACAGCGACCTCCGTCTGGCCGGTTCGGATTCGTACCTCACAGAGGTCTTTCCTCGTTACCAGTGCCGTCACTATGACGGTTAAACAGATGACGATCAGGGCGATTAACATCGCCTTTTGCTGCTTCATAGCCTGCTTCTCCTTGCCTTTCGGCATGTAAGAGGCTAACCTACATGTGCAAAGCATGAAATTGGCCTCAGATTAATGTTAAGCGTCTTGCCGGACGCGTAATGTTAACTGGGGCTTTTCTCTATCTGCCTTTTAGTGTTCATGCCTGAAGCAGATAGCCTCAAGCACCCGCAGTCATTCTACTTACCTCGCCAATATGAAATCAATCAGAAAGGTGCCCCATAAAATCACTCCTTCTCTTCTTTACCGTAGTGGAGTTGACCAATTTTGATAAGAGGGCGTCCCTGAGATTTGCGGTGTAGATTGGTATCGCGCAGAGAATACACACAGCCACAATATTCCTGCTGATAGAATTTTTCGCGCTTGCTGATTTCAATCATACGAGACGAGCCTCCCTGCTTGCGCCAGTTATAATCCCAGTACACCATGCCCGGATAATGCGCGACGGCTCGCCGCCCACAGTCGTTAACCTGCTGCATATTTTTCCAGCGTGAAATGCCCAGTGAACTGCTGATCACACTGAAACCATTTTCAGCGGCGTACAGCGCTGTCCGCTCAAAACGCATGTCAAAACACATGGTGCAACGGATCCCTCGTTCGGGCTCCCATTCCATTCCTTTGGCTCGTTCAAACCAGTTGTCTGTGTCGTAATCAGCATCAATAAACGGCACGCCGTGTTGTTCAGCAAAGCGAATATTCTCATCCTTACGAATTAAATACTCTTTCTGAGGATGAATGTTCGGGTTGTAGAAAAAGATGGTGTAGTCGATTCCCGAGGCCTGAAGCGCCTCCATCACCTCACCGGAACATGGAGCACAGCAAGAGTGCAGTAGTAGTTTGTTTGCCCCGTTTGGGAGCTCCAATTTGGGCCGTTTGAAATCAGCAACTGTCATAAATATGTTTATTGGGGTCATAAAAATATCAAAGAGTGTAGCATTAGAACGGGGCTATCGGAAACAGATGTGTGACTGCTCCCCGCCCTTTCGGGCTGAAGTGGCACACTGAATTTGGCCACCTGAACAGAGGTGATATGCTCACCTCAGAACAACACAGGTGCTCCAATGAAAAAAAGAAATTTTAGCGCAGAGTTTAAACGCGAATCCGCTCAACTGGTTGTTGACCAGAAATACACGGTGGCAGATGCCGCCAAAGCTATGGATGTTGGCCTTTCCACAATGACAAGATGGGTCAAACAACTGCGTGATGAGCGTCAGGGCAAAACACCAAAAGCCTCTCCGATAACACCAGAACAAATCGAAATACGTAAGCTGAGGAAAAAGCTACAACGCATTGAAATGGAGAATGAAATATTAAAAAAGGCTACCGCGCTCTTGATGTC
>NZ_MECT01000234.1:0-2248 GCF_001722145.1 Shigella sp. FC1544 | reverse complement strand
AGAGAGAGAAAACACCGGAGTGGAGGGAAAAGCAGAAAAGCTCACGTGGCATAAGGCGTGGACAGCGGTATCGTCTGGTTTTTCAATTTCCTATACGTGTACCATTCTGGCGGCAGCAGGTTTACTGGCCAGCACCAGAAAATCATATAACCGCGCCAAATCAGAAAGCGCCTTACTGGTCCACTTCTGTTCCATCAGCGTGGCACCGGTAACGGATTGTCAGTACTGAGGCTGTCCGCCCAGGCCTGTACAGCCTGATGGTCGATAATCTGTCCGGATGGACCAGCGGGAGCATTTAAACAGAAACTTACGGTTTTGCTCTTTCGGTAGGCTCAGTACCGTAAGGTTCTCCATCAACAAAATAAGTACCATTAGGTAATACGTGTTTATAGGGCAGTAATGATATATGGGCTAATACGTCATCATCAATAACCTCACCATTTTCACGTAACCCTTCAACAATATTGCTTATTCTTGATGTGTTCCAGTACAGGATTGCATTCGATACCAGACTCAGGGCGCTGGCCTTATTCATGATTTCTTCGTAATCACCGGTCGTGAATTCACCCTGATTTGCAAAAAAGATCCATCGGGGTAATTTATGTCGATACTCGCCTTTATTGAGCTGAAGCTCGAGTAGGCAGCCTGACGGCTGCGGCTTGTCATGGTCTGCAATTACCGTTATAAAAACAGGCAATGTCATTGTCTTTCAGGTGGTTATATGGCCCGTTCAGCTAAACCCCGTAAACGTAAACCCGCCTCTCAAAGAAGCAAACTTCCCCGCTATGTCTGAAGCTTCACGAAGATGATTTTTTTGACGAAGAAGACGCAGAAGTTCTGCGCTTTGATAGTTTTGACGATGCCGTTGAATGCTGCGCAGACCTGAATATTCCGTTCTTTGTGGATGCGGGAAACAAAAAGCTGGTCTTCTGGTTTGTACGTGTTGATGACGAAGGGTATCCGGAAATCGCCCGCTGCACGGAGCGGGAATTTGCGACCATTCTTTCCGGTATCAGCGCCGGCGGTATGTACTGCCCGGAGTGTGGCACGGTTCACTGGCCGGACGGAGTCGCCCCGCCCTTCTGATGCTTCCCCGTTTTGCCGATATCTTTCAGCAGGGAAACCGCTGGCTTAACTGGCTGGAGAAGCAGCCGGAAGGGGCAGTACGTCCGGTGGTGATTGAGTCGGTGACCAAAATCATGGCGTGCGGGACCACACTGATGGGGTATACACAGTGGTGCTGTTCATCACCGGACTGTTGCCATACAAAAAAGGTCTGCTTCCGGTGTAAAAGCCGCTCCTGCCCGCACTGCGGGGTGAAGGCTGGCGCACAGTGGATACAGTATCTGCTGAGCCTGGTCCCCGACTGCCCATGGCAGCATATTGTGTTCACGTTACCCTGCCAGTACTGGTCCCTGGTGTTCCACAACCGGTGGTTGCTGGCAGAGATGAGCCGCATTGCAGCGGATGTGATACTGGAAATCTGCCATCAGGCAGATGTGGAGCCGAGGATATTCACGGTGATCCACACATGGGGGCGTGACCAGCAGTGGCATCCGCATATCCATTTATCGACAACTGCCGGTGGTGTGACGTCGGGCCACACCTGGAAAAATCTTCATTTTTACGCCCGTAAGGTGATGAGCATGTGGCGCTACCGGATAACACGGTTACTGTCACGGAAATACCCTGACCTGGTGATGCCGGATGCGCTGGCAGCAGAAGGAAGCAGTAAACGGGAATGGAATCGCTTCCTAGACACGCATTACCGCCGTGGCTGGAATGTCAACGTATCCCGGGTGATGGATAATGCCACCCATGTGGCGGTGTACTTTGGCTCTTACCTGAAAAAGCCACCGGTGCCGGTGAGTCGTCTGGAGCATTATGCCGGTCAGGATGAAATCGGACTGCGTTACAACAGTCACCGAACAAAACGGGAAGAATACCTGTTGATGAGTGGAGATGAGTTCATGGAAAGGTTCTCCTGGCATGTGGCGGATAAGGGGTTCCGTATGGTGAGGTACTACGGTTTTCTGAGTCCGGCGAAACGGCGGTTACTGGAAGAAGTGGTGTACATCATAACGGAGACAGTGAGAAAAACGGCGATGCAAATCACCTGGAGAGTAAGGCAGTATGACTTTCCGTGAGACAGATGCTGGCCAACGTGGGATATTTAACGCGGGTTAACATCGTTGTCAGAGCCGCATGGGTGAGCTGTTGCTACACCCCGGTATTTCCACCACGGAGG
>NZ_MECT01000233.1:0-31480 GCF_001722145.1 Shigella sp. FC1544 | reverse complement strand
ACGGTTGTGGCGCACGTCTTCGGTGAACGCACTCTGGCCACACTGGAGCGTCTTCTGAGCCTGCTGTCGGCCTTTGAGGTCGTGGTATGGATGACGGATGGCTGGCCGCTGTATGAATCACGCCTGAAGGGAAAGCTGCACGTTATCAGCAAGCGTTACACTCAGCGCATTGAGCGACATAATCTGAATCTGAGACAACATCTGGCAAGGCTGGGACGGAAGTCACTGTCGTTCTCAAAATCGGTGGAGCTGCATGACAAGGTCATCGGGCATTATCTGAACATAAAACACTATCAGTAAGTTGGAGTCATTACCGGGAATGTAAATGAACAAATTTATTAAAGTTGCACTGGTAGGTGCAGTACTGGCTACGTTAACTGCATGTACTGGTCATATTGAAAACCGTGATAAGAACTGCTCTTACGACTACCTGCTGCACCCGGCAATTTCTATTTCTAAAATCATTGGCGGTTGCGGTCCTACTGCACAGTAAGTCTCTGACAGAAATCGGCTAACACCGGTTTAATTGCCCGACGCCCTCTGGATTTTCCGAGGGCGTATTTGTTTCTATATCCTTCTTGCTCCCCACCCGTAAAAATATTTTCACTTTAATTTCAATTGGATAACTACATTCATTAGCCACAGAGCGATCCTGTGCGAAATTTTGTGATCTTCCTCCGCATTACA
Organism: Shigella sp. FC1544; assembly: GCF_001722145.1. Taxonomy (NCBI): domain Bacteria; kingdom Pseudomonadati; phylum Pseudomonadota; class Gammaproteobacteria; order Enterobacterales; family Enterobacteriaceae; genus Shigella; species Shigella sp. FC1544. Next base: position 30,793 of record NZ_MECT01000233.1, on the reverse strand, counting down.
TAACATCATATGTTATTATATTCATCATGCATTGTCATGTTACCTTTTAAATGACTGCAAACTCTCCCCTACAACGTGTTGGACAAGAAAAAGGTATCGCTATGGGAAGCCAGGAACTCCAACGCAAGCTCGGATTTTGGGCCGTTCTTGCAATCGCCGTCGGGACAACCGTCGGCTCCGGTATTTTTGTATCTGTGGGTGAAGTGGCAAAAGCAGCGGGCACGCCGTGGCTTACGGTGCTCACGTTTGTCATTGGCGGGTTAATTGTGATCCCGCAAATGTGCGTCTATGCGGAACTATCCACCGCTTATCCGGAAAATGGCGCAGATTATGTTTATCTGAAAAATGCCGGAAGCCGACCGCTGGCTTTCCTCTCCGGCTGGGCCAGCTTCTGGGCCAACGATGCGCCGTCATTGTCGATTATGGCGCTGGCGATTGTCAGCAATCTTGGCTTTTTAACGCCTATCGATCCGTTGCCCGGTAAATTTATCGCCGCCGGATTAATTATCGCCTTTATGTTGCTACACCTGCGCTCCGTTGAAGGCGGCGGAGCGTTTCAGACGCTAATTACCATCGCCAAAATTATCCCGTTCACTATCGTCATTGGCCTTGGGATCTTCTAGTTTAAAGCGGAGAATTTTGCCGCCCCTACCACCACTGCGATTGGCGCAACGGGCAGCTTTATGGCGCTGCTGGCGGGGATCTCTGCCACCAGTTGGTCGTATACCGGCATGGCCTCTATCTGTTATATGACCGGCGAAATTAAAAACCCCGGAAAAACCATGCCACTAGCGCTGATTGGTTCCTGTCTGCTGGTTCTGGTGCTCTACACCCTGCTGGCGCTGGTGATTTCCGACCTGATGCCCTTCGACAAACTCGCCAATTCTGAAACGCCGATTTCCGACGCCCTGACCTGGATCCCCGCACTCGGCAGCACCGCTGGGATCTTTGTTGCCATCACGGCGATGATCGTCATTCTTGGTTCGCTTTCCAGCTGCGTGATGTACCAGCCGCGGCTGGAATACGCGATGGCGAAAGACAACCTGTTCTTTAAATGCTTCGGCCATGTGCATCCGAAATACAACACGCCGGATGTCTCCATCATCCTGCAAGGGGCGCTGGGGCTCTTCTTCATCTTCGTTTCCGATCTCACCAGCCTGCTGGGTTATTTCACCCTGGTGATGTGTTTCAAAAATACCCTCACCTTCGGCTCCATCATCTGGTGTCGTAAACGCGACGATTACAAACCGCTGTGGCGTACTCCGGCTTTCGGGCTGATGACCACCCTCGCCATTGCGTCAAGCCTCATTCTGGTCGCCTCAACCTTTGTCTGGGCACCGATTCCCGGCCTTATCTGCGCCGTCATCGTTATTGCTACTGGTCTGCCTGCTTACGCCTTCTGGGCGAAGCGTAGCCGCCAGCTCAACGCGGCGCAAGCGGCGAAACATTTGGCGGATCGCTTTTCCGATCTTCAGGTCTACGCCATTTCCGGCTGGGAGTTCTGCGATAACACCCCGTATCGCCTCGACGATCGTTGCGCGGTGATTGGCGTTTCTGACTACGGTAAAACGGAAGAGGTAATCAAAGCGCTGGAGCTGGGCCGGGCCTGCGGCGCACTCACTGCGGCGTTCACCAAACGCGCGGACAGCCCGATTACCTCGGCGGCGGAATTTAGCATTGATTATCAGGCCGACTGTATCTGGGAAATTCACCTGCTGCTCTGCTACAGCGTGGTGCTGGAGATGATCACCCGCCTCGCGCCGAACGCGGAAATCGGCAAGATCAAAAACGATCTCAAGCAGTTGCCGAATGCGCTCGGTCATCTGGTACGCACCTGGGAAGAAAAAGGCCGCCAGCTTGGTGAACTGGCCAGCCAGTGGCCGATGATTTATACCGTTGCTGCGGGTCCGCTGCGTCCGCTGGGTTACAAAGAAGGCATTGTAACGCTGATGGAATTTACCTGGACGCACGGCTGCGTGATTGAGAGCGGAGAGTTCCGCCATGGCCCGCTGGAGATTGTCGAACCGGGCGTTCCGTTCCTGTTCCTGCTCGGCAATGATGAAAGTCGCCACACCACCGAACGCGCCATTAACTTTGTTAAACAGCGTACTGACAACGTGATCGTCATCGATTACGCCGAAATTTCGCAAGGGCTGCACCCGTGGCTGGCACCGTTCCTGATGTTCGTGCCAATGGAGTGGCTCTGCTACTACCTGTCTATTTACAAAGATCACAACCCGGATGAACGCCGCTATTACGGTGGTCTGGTGGAATATTAATCCCTCGCCCGGCCCGGCAACGGGCCGGATTTACGCAAGGAGTTACCCGATGAAAACAGGTATGTTTACCTGCGGCCACCAGCGGCTGCCTATTGAACACGCATTTCGTGATGCAAGCGAGCTGGGTTACGACGGCATCGAAATTTGGGGCGGTCGCCCGCACGCGTTCGCGCCGGACTTAAAAGCGGGCGGCATCAAACAAATCAAGGCGCTGGCGCAGACGTATCAGATGCCGATTATCGGCTATACGCCAGAAACCAACGGCTATCCGTATAACATGATGCTGGGCGATGAACATATGCGTCGCGAAAGCCTCGACATGATCAAGCTGGCGATGGATATGGCAAAAGAGATGAACGCGGGTTATACGCTGATTTCCGCGGCCCACGCGGGCTATCTCACGCCACCTAATGTTATCTGGGGACGGCTGGCAGAGAACCTAAGCGAACTGTATGAGTACGCGGAAAACATCGGCATGGATCTAATCCTCGAACCGTTAACGCCGTATGAATCGAACGTCGTGTGTAATGCTAATGATGTGCTTCATGCGCTGGCGCTGGTGCCTTCGCCGCGCCTGTTCAGCATGGTCGACATTTGCGCGCCGTATGTCCAGGCGGAACCGGTGATGAGTTATTTCGACAAACTGGGCGATAAATTACGTCATCTGCATATTGTCGACAGCGACGGGGCCAGCGACACGCATTACATTCCTGGAGAAGGCAAAATGCCGCTGCGGGAACTGATGCGCGATATTATTGAGCGGGGCTATGAGGGTTACTGTACGGTGGAGCTGGTGACGATGTATATGAACGAGCCCAGACTCTATGCCCGCCAGGCGCTGGAACGCTTTCGCGCGCTGCTGCCGGAGGATGAGAGATGAAAACCCTGGCGACAATCGGCGATAACTGCGTCGATATCTACCCGCAACTGAATAAAGCGTTTTCTGGCGGTAATGCGGTCAATGTGGCGGTGTACTGCACTCGCTACGGCATACAGCCGGGATGCATTACCTGGGTGGGTGACGATGACTACGGCACAAAGCTGAAGCAGGATCTCGCCCGCATGGGCGTCGATATCAGCCATGTCCATACGAAACACGGCGTTACCGCACAAACTCAGGTGGAACTGCACGACAATGATCGCGTTTTTGGCGACTACACCGAAGGCGTGATGGCCGACTTTGCCCTGAGTGAAGAGGATTACGCCTGGCTGGCGCAGTATGACATTGTGCACGCGGCAATCTGGGGACATGCGGAAGACGCATTCCCACAGCTGCACGCTGCGGGCAAACTTACCGCTTTCGACTTCTCCGACAAGTGGGACAGCCCGCTCTGGCAGACACTGGTGCCGCATCTCGATTTTGCCTTTGCCTCCGCACCGCAAGAAGACGAAACGCTGCGTCTGAAGATGAAAGCGATTGTTGCCCGTGGCGCAGGAACAGTGATTGTCACGCTGGATGAAAACGGCAGCATTGCCTGGGATGGCGCGCAGTTCTGGCGTCAGGCTCCTGAACCGGTGACGGTTATCGACACCATGGGTGCCGGAGATTCGTTCATTGCCGGATTCCTTTGCGGCTGGTCTGCGGGGATGACATTACCGCAGGCGATGGCGCAGGGAACGGCGTGCGCGGCGAAAACCATTCAGTACCACGGTGCCTGGTAGGTATAACGTTGGCGTGAGCATCTTCACGCCAACGTGCTGTTACTTGCCGGAAAACGACCCTATAATCCGAGTAATTCATTCTTTATTTCAGGGTCGATTATGTCAGCTACGGACCGCTACTCTCATCAACTCCTCTACGCTACCGTCCGCCAGCGACTGCTGGATGATATCGCGCAGGGGGTTTACCAGGCCGGGCAACAGATCCCTACCGAAAACGAGCTTTGTACACAATATAACGTCAGCCGCATTACCATTCGCAAAGCCATCAGCGACTTAGTGGCGGACGGCGTACTGATCCGCTGGCAAGGAAAAGGCACCTTTGTACAAAGCCAGAAAGTTGAAAACGCCCTGCTTACTGTCAGTGGTTTTACCGATTTTGGCGTCTCACAAGGCAAGGCGACGAAAGAGAAAGTGATCGAACAGGAACGGGTCAGCGCCGCGCCGTTTTGCGAAAAGCTGAACATCCCCGGAAACAGCGAAGTGTTCCATCTCTGCCGGGTGATGTATCTCGATAAAGAGCCGCTGTTTATTGATAGTTCATGGATCCCGCTGTCGCGTTATCCTGACTTTGATGAGATTTACGTCGAAGGAAGCTCCACCTATCAGTTATTTCAGGAGCGTTTTGACACGCGAGTGGTCAGCGACAAAAAGACCATCGATATCTTTGCCGCCACCCGCCCGCAGGCAAAATGGCTGAAATGCGAACTGGGCGAACCGTTGTTTCGCATCAGCAAAATCGCCTTTGATCAGAATGACAAACCGGTGCACGTCTCCGAACTCTTCTGCCGCGCCAATCGCATCACCTTAACTATTGATAATAAAAGACATTAACCGTAGGCCGGATAAGATGCGCCAGCATCGCATCCGGCGATGCTGGCGCGTTGAATTTTACATCCCGTACATTCCCCTCACCCTAACCCTCTCCCCAAAGGGGCGAGGGGACCGTTCAGTACGGAATTTAGCTTGACGGTGCTATCCAGCATTAAATACTGGCAATACTCTCACGCAAAATCCGCAGCACCGTCTCTTCACCGCTGCGATTCGGGTTAATGCGAATCGCACAATGTTCTGATTGTGGATTCGCCTGGCGAAACGTTCCGGAAAGGCGATAAAAGAGCGGCGGGATTTCATATTTCGACTCTGCACCCACCGGGTAAGGCAAGGCACCGCGCTTTTGCGCCTCTTCCAGCACTCTGGCGGCAATCGGCTGATGAAACTCGACAATCAACACCTTCGACTGCGCATTAGCAATCACCGCGCTTTTCACTTCCGGCACCGCACCACCGTTAAGCAAAGCCAGCAACCGTTCAGATACCCCTGCCTGCACCGCGTGCATCACTGGCGCAAACACCAGACAACGCAATACTTCCAGCGCCTGTGCGCCCTGGATCTGGCTACCGCCGGAGTAAAGCGTGGCGCGAATACGGTTGATAACATCAGCATCGCCGACCACTGCACCAACACCCTCTGGCCCAAATAGCTTGAAGCAGGAAAATGTCGAGACATTCGCGCCGCATTCACAGCCGATTCGCGCCACCTTCATCACCGCATAGTTGTCATCGGTTAACGCTGGAACACCTGCCGCGCGCAACGTTGCCAGCACATCTGCCAGCACGTAGCTGTCCTGCGGCTGCTGGCGCGTATGCTGCACCAGCGCCGCATCCGGTTGTTGCTCGTCGACGACCTGCTTCAGTGCCGACAGGTCATTGAAATCAACAGTAATAAGCGTCAGCCCCATCTGCTCAATAATAACCCGTGTCGTCGGGTAAACAGGCGCGTCATGCACCAGAAGACGCTGCCCCGGTTTGAGCAAAGCTGCCAGCCCGGCGCGAATCGCGCCAGTCCCCGCGCCCTGCACCAGCGCCGCAGCCTGTGCGTGAAATGCATCAGCCAGCACCTGCTCCACCCGTTGGGTAATACGCGGTTGATTCAGCCCCGGCGTTAAGCCCAAATCACCGCTGGTTAGAAACTCCGCGCCGGGAAAGTGACGGCAAATCGTGTCCACCAGCGCAAACTGCTTTTGCTGCGCCTCAATAAGCGTCAGGCTTTGCAGAGTAAACGTCTTCATAGGTGCCTTCCTTAAGCCGGAACGAACAGGCCAAGCCAGTAAAGAACATTCAGCAGTATACCGGTGATCATTACTGCCACGACCGGTGCCGCCATTTTCTGTACCGGACGGCCCAGGGATTCGTTGAGGAAGTAAATGGCAACCGCGATAGAGAATCCGGTATAACCCGCCATCTTAATTGCTGCGAAAATCGAACCGACCAGCAGCGCCACTTCCATCAGCATATTCATGGCGTTACGGATGTTATCCGACGCATTACGCACCGACGGGTAGCGTCCCAGCCATTTGCCGATAGAACGAAGCAGCAAGACTTCCGCCGAAATAACCACTGCGCCTAATACCGCTGCAACCATCGGATTCGGCGAGAGATAGCCCACCGCATAAACAAAGGTAAAGCCCGCAACTGCATACACACCCGTTGCTAAGGCGGTGGTGGCAATCAACGGTACAAAACCCAGCCCGCGCATAAATTCTGCCAGTGCCGCCTGGTTGATCAGCGTTTGCGATTGTTCCGGCGTTACGCCTGCGGAGTACGCTTTCTCCAGAGTGAAGATCGACACTTCACTGCCGGCGAAAATCTTCATGCTGGCAACGGCGGCAATCAATGCTCCCACGATGGCGATATAGGGTAAGTTTTTGATAATCCGCGACATGCGTTCTTCAAACACCGAAAGCCCGCTGGCATCAATATCATTTTCATCACGATGACGCAGGTCGTGAGTTATCGCGATCCCCAGCAGCATCACCATGCCAATAAAGATTTCGATGGATTCAGGGTTAAGATGTGGGAAATAGCGCACGACTACCACACGGGTCATCAGAACAACCACGGCGGCGACCAGACTTTGCTTCCAGCCAAACTGGTAGAAAATCGCCACCAGCGGGAACAGTGCAAAAGCAGAAACTACCGGCGAGCTTAATTCCCCGAGGCTACCTAATACATCCACCGGCAGCGCGGTCAGCAGCTGGTTTACTAGCAACAGGCAAGTAAGGATCAACACGCCCCAGATAGCGCCAAGACCAAACGCCATCAGGCTGTTTATCGCCAGTACGCCGAGGATATCGGTAGGAAGAAAGAGTAACCATGCGTTGAGCAGCCCGGTTTTCAGGGTAAAAGAGATCCCCACCGAGGCCACAAAACCAATGCTCAGACCAAAAGCGATACTCCCCGCCTCGCGACGGTTCATATAGCCTTCAATCAGTTGCGGCAGGATCGGGCGGATGCCGTCATGAAAAACAGCCGCCGAGCGATGCGCCAGAAGCGATGTCATACCCGTCAGGCACGCCACCACGATAATCTGAATATACAGATCCATAGTCGTGCCTTTTATTTCAGATGGTTAATCAGCATCGGAATCGCGTGTTCGACGTGCTCAACGGAAAGGCCAAACGCCACTTTTCCTTCAGCGATCATTTTGGCGATATGCTCGTCTTTCGCTTTAATGCCTGGTTTGGCAATGGTGCAACTTTTGTTATAGCCAATCACCGCGATGGCAATCGACAATGCCGCGCCCGCACCGGTATTACACGCACCGATGTAGTAATCCAGTTGCCCGGATTTCACTTTCATTGCCGCTTCCATGTCGTTGTGAATGAAAACTTCAAAACTGCCAGGAGCCGTCGCTTCAATGGTTTTTTTAATCTGCTCACGCTGTAAGCCTGCAACGCCAATCTTTTTCATGAGTCTGTCCTTATTGGAAAAATTGAGAGGGAGTTTCACGTAACATCACATCCACATCGGCCTGACTGAATCCTGACTGGCGCAATTGCGGAATAAAGGTGGTCAATAAATAGTCATAGCCATAACCACCATTGGCTTTTAAATGGGAGCGGCGCGTAATATCCATCGACAGCATGACGCGGTTCAGCAACCCACGGTCACGTAGCGCGTGGAGCATCGCAATGCGCTTTTCGTCCGGGTAGTAACTGTTCTTACCAATGGTGTCGAACTGCACGTACGCGCCGAGATCGATCATCTTCAAAATGTTGTCGAGGTTGTCTTTCAGATCGCAGTGACCAACGGTGACGCGCGAAAGATCAACTCCGTGGGCTTGCAACAGAGCCAGTTGTTCCAGCCCCATGGTGCTGAACGACGTATGCGTGGAGATCGGGCGTCCGGTCTGGTTATGCGCCAGCGCAGCGGCAATAAATACCTTCTCTTCCAGCGGCGTAATCTTTCCTTCGCTGGAGCCGATCTCCGCGATGAGCCCGGCTTTCAGCTCCGTGCCATCGATACCCTGTTCAATTTCATCGACCATCTCCTGCGCCAGTTCCTGCACGCTGCGGGTCACCACATGTTCCGGGAAAAACGCATCCTGGTAATAACCAGTACAGGCCACCACGTTGATCCCGGTTTCGCGCATTACACCGAGCATAAATTGCGCATTGCGCCCCATGTAACGGTTGGTCATCTCAATCACATTACGTACACCCCGGGTCATCAGGTCGTTCATCTCCTGGCAAATGAACGCATACTGATCAAGGCGGCAGTCCACGTTGTTTTTAAAGCCGGAGAGATCAATATGCAGATGCTCATGGGCCAGGGTGTAACCCGTCGGATCAAAACTCATAGGGTGTCTCCTGCAAACCGGAGGGAGGAAAGAAAAGAGCGACCATTTTGTGGCGGTGGCGCACGGAAAAATTCACACACGGTAGCTCCCACATCAGAAAGCGTGGTGCGCACACCGAGCTGCGTAGCAGCCAGGCCTTGCTGATAAACCAGCAGCGGCACCACTTCGCGGGTATGGTGGCTGTGACCAATGGTCGGATCGTTGCCGTGATCCGCCATCACGACCAGGCAATCATCTGGCTGCATCGCATCAACAAGCCGGGCAAGGTTACGGTCAACGACCTGCAAACGTTCGGCATAACGTGCGACGTCTTCTGCATGACCAGCGAGGTCGGTTTCCTGGATATTGGTGCAAATAAACGCCGTCGGATGGGTGTTAAATTCGTCGAGGGTGATATCCATAATCCGCTGGCTATCCACCAGGTTTTGCCAGCTCACGCCATAAGGATTGCTGACGATATCTGCCACCTTACCCACCAGCACGGTTGGCACGCCCGCCTCATACAGTTTTTGCGGCACCTGCACTTTTTTATCGACACCGTAGCCCATATGCACGACCTGGAAGCCGTTGTCATAAGCGCCAGAACGCGGCGCATTGATACCAATAAAGCGCCCTTCTTTGCTTTCTGCGGCATCGAGAATGCGTTGACTGTCGGTTAACAGGCCACCAAATGTAATGACCCGACCGACCTGTACCTGCTCACGCACGATACGACCAATTTTGATTGCGTCGTCAAAAGAGATCACAGAGAGATTGGCGGTAATGTTATAGACTTGGCCTAAATCCGCCTCGAGATTATCGCCAATCGCAACCGCCTGATTGACCCACAGAAATTGCAGTTCATCGCCACGGCGCTCCACCTGCCAACCGGCGGATACTAATGCCTGCTCAACACGGTCAATCACATCGCAAAAAGGCATCCGCAGCGGCGGTAACGGGCGCGTGCCTAAAATTTCCTGATGCCCCATAAAGGTATCGCCACCTTCATGTTGCAGCTCTGCCACGCCCCAGGTTGCGGAATCTGACGGCTGCATATCGCCTGGCGCATAACCCAATGCGTTGATTAGCCCCAGCTTCTCCAGCGTTGGTAGCTGCAAATGCGGCAACTGGCTCAGGATGTGACCACATGTATTCGCTCCCGCATCTTGCGGACGCACCAGCGTGACATCTTTCATTGCCCCTACGCCAAAGCTATCAATCACTAACACCACAAATCGCGCCATTACGCCCCCAGAGAGTTTCCAAGACTGTCATAACGACCAACGATTTTCGGTTCGCCACGGTGAATACCGGACACCAGCACCACATCGCTACGGGTGACAAAAATCTGCGTGCGGAAACAGAGCACCACTGCACTGCTTACCGGAAACTCGCCTGCCAGCGACAGGGTGTAGTCGATACTGCTGTCATCCACAGTTTTGAGATTGGTTTCAGTAATCTTTTGATTTTCTGGCGTAAACACCAACGCATGTTGCGCATGACCACGACGGTAGTAACCGCCGCCGTAGCAGTAGCTGTCGCCACGGAAATGATGGGAGATTTCACTCAACCAGAGCATCGCGATACGTTCAGACTGATCGCCCTGCTGGTTTGCCGGAATAGTGCCCGTCAGCGCATGACCGGGTTCGGCATGAGTCACACCGTATTGCGCCAGTAATGGCAGCGAAGTGCAGCTGGTCGCTGAAGGCGCGTTCAGTTGCTCAAGTGCAATACCAGATTTCGCCAGTTGATCCCGTGCCTGTATCAGCGTGTGAAGATTCGGTGTCGGCAAAACTTTTCCGGCAGCCTCATCCCAAAGCAGGCAAGGGAAATGGGTAAGTCCGGCTAAATGCAGACCCGGCAGTTTCTTAATTTCAGCAACCACCTCGTGCAGCGAATGCTGTACAAAACCGCTCTCCTGCCCCGGATAAAGAAAATCATCGTCGCTATAAACTTTGAGCAGCACAAACTGCACACGTCCGGCCTTCACCGCTGCCGCAGAAACTTCCCGCGCTTTGTCGAGAGTAAACACGGTGATGACGTCGGTGCCCTGTTCAACGGCGTCAGCAACCTGATGACAAGGGATTTGTACCAGATGCCCCTGATGCGCCACCGACAAACCAGCGCGGCGCATGACTCGCGCCTCTTTGTAATCCACCGCCACAATGCCGCTGTAACCTAATGCCAGCAATTTTTCCGCCAGCCATGGGTTACGGCCAAACTGCTTGGTCATCAGATACAGTTCAATGCCGTAAAGCCGCGCCGTCTCAATCAGTCGCTTACCGTTTTCCAGTACCTGATCCACGTCGATCACCCAGCTGTCCGGGGCGATCTTGCCCTGCTGCCACAAACTTAGTGCGGCGGAAATCAGCGCCGGGTTCTGGCGTTTCAATGCTTCTACAAACATCTTGTTGCCTCGTTTCTGTTCCTTGAATTAAATATTCATTTTTTTGAATATTTAAGTTGTGCGACGTGGATTTGTCGGGAGCTTCAAACCTCTTCGTTAGCAGCCATCCATAATCCATAAAGGTTGGCCAGCAAATAGCCTTCTTCACACGGATTAACTTCCAGTGCGAATTCCTTCAACAACACCTGATGCAATTGCACAACGGCTTGCCAGTGGCTGGATTGCGCCAGCTCTGCCAGCAATTCGTTATCCAGCGGCTCTATTTCTTCACCACGGCGACTGCGCATCAGTGCACTCGCCATATGTGTCATCGCCATCGTTCCTTGCTCACTGCGCACCGGCAGATGGCACTCTGTTTCCAGTACGTTGACGACCTGCATCATGCCTTTGCAGATGTCCTTATCAATAACGCCTGCCTCGCAAAGCAGGTTGAGTCTGGTTTCCATATCAGATGCCTTTCGTTTAATAACTCGGTTCCTGTTCCCCACTCACTACCCGTTGTTGATGGGCGAGCAGGGCGTGTTTATCTACAACGGCACGCAGCAGTTGTTGCATTGGGTAATCATCGACTCGCGTCAGGACCACGGCTTCGGTGGCCTGTAAAAATCGCGGATCGTCTGTGAGCGGCGTCGCCTCTAATCCCAGCATGGTCAGTTCGTTTTCCGCCACCACGTTCCAGATAACCGCATCGACATCGCCTTTAACAATGCGTTGTAAACTCTCGTGATAAGAGAGATCGACACGTTCCACATCACTATCGCCAAAAAAGACATCGGTCATGATTTTCTGATCCGCCGAACGACTATCGAGACCTACTCGCTTAACATTTCCAGACTCACCTTTGCGGCATATCAGTTGATGTTCACCAACATACGTATGCGGGCCAAGCTCGAGGGCGATGCACAAATTGTTTTGGCTGAGATAACTTTCCGCCGCCAGGCGGGAAACTACTGCCATGTCATAGACACCGTTAAGCAAACACTCCACACGAATATCCGCGCCACGCATATGCGCATAATAAAAAGGAATGCCATCAAACTGGGCTTTCAGCCCGCTTGCTAAACCTTCGTACAAGCGGGTATAGGGCAAAGGCATGGCACACACAACGTTATTGATATCCACATGACTCAGCAGCGCTTTGTTATCCATTTCGACCAGATAACTGCCATTGCGCCCACGGCGTTCAATCCGTATCGCTCCACTTGATTCCAACGTTTTCAACGCGGCCTGCGTCAGGCCAACCGATGAACGGCATTCAGTTGCCAGCTCATCTATGGTTTTCAGTCGATTACCGCATTTTTCACCCAACAAATAACGGGCCAGCGTCGTGATGACGACGCCTTCTTTTTTGATAAACGTTCGACGCATAATATATTTTCAATAAAATGAATGTTTATATCTTCATTAAAATGAAGATAAGTGGCAACTGTGAGATGTGGAAACGGCGAGGCGCTTCACATTTTTTCGGATTATTGCAAATGAGGATAAAAAAACCGGGTTTCCCCGGTTTCAGAGTGATGACGAAGTGATTTATTCGACAATGCGAGCAAAGGGTAATTCCCACTGGCGCTTGCCTGCTCCCCTCACCCTAACCCTCTCCCCAAAGGGGCGAGGGGACCGTCCGAGCGTTTTGATATTACGGCTTCGCCACAAAACCAATCGCTTCGTACACCGCTTTCAGCGTACGGGAAGCGTGTACACTGGCTTTTTCTGCGCCGTCTTTCATCACCTGTTGCAGGAAGGCTTCATCGTTGCGGAAACGGTGATAGCGTTCCTGCAATTCAGTCAGCATACCGGAAACGGCATCAGCCACTTCACCTTTCAGATGACCATACATCTTGCCTTCGAACTGTTTTTCCAGTTCTGGGATGCTCTGGCCCGTTACCGCAGAAAGGATATCCAGCAGGTTGGAAACGCCCGCTTTGTTCTGCACATCGTAGCGAACTACCGGCGGCTCGTCGGAGTCAGTGACCGCGCGTTTGATTTTCTTCACTACCGATTTCGGATCTTCCAGCAGGCCGATAACGTTATTGCGGTTATCGTCAGACTTGGACATCTTCTTGGTCGGCTCCAGCAGCGACATTACGCGCGCGCCAGATTTCGGAATAAACGGCTCCGGCACCTTAAAGATCTCGCCATACAGCGCGTTGAAACGCTGGGCGATATCGCGACTCAGTTCCAGGTGCTGTTTCTGGTCTTCACCCACCGGTACCAGATTAGTTTGATACAGCAGGATGTCCGCAGCCATCAGCACCGGATAGTCAAACAGACCAGCGTTGATGTTCTCGGCATAACGCGCAGATTTATCTTTAAACTGGGTCATGCGGCTCAGTTCGCCGAAGTAGGTATAGCAGTTCAGTGCCCAGCCTAACTGCGCATGTTCTGGTACGTGGGACTGAACAAAAATGGTGCTTTTCTCAGGATCGATACCACAAGCCAGATACAAGGCCAGCGTATCCAGCGTCGCTTTACGCAGCTTCTGTGCATCCTGGCGCACGGTGATCGCGTGTTGGTCAACGATACAGTAAATGCAATGGTAGTCATCCTGCATGTTTACCCACTGACGCAGCGCACCCATGTAGTTACCAATGGTCAATTCACCTGAGGGCTGTGCGCCACTAAAAACGATGGGCTTAGTCATTTTTCGATTCCTGATTTTCGCTATGCGGAAGCCCTAATGCGGGCAGAAGGTCATTTATAGACTGATAAATTACATCAGGCTGGCTGAGATCGATAGCCTCGCCGTAGTTATATCCGTAGGTTAAGCCAACTGATGGGCAACCTGCCGCTTTTGCCGCCTGAATATCATTGCGTGAGTCGCCGACAAACAGCATCTGTTGTGGGGCAATTCCCATCCGCTCAGCCACCAGTAACAGCGGGTCCGGATGCGGTTTTTTGTTTTGCACATCATCGCCGCCGATAACCACGCTAAAGTATTTGGCAATATCTAAGGCTTCGAGCAGTGGCGCGACGAACGGCGTCGGTTTGTTGGTGACCAGGCCTAGCGGCAGGCCTTTAGCCTGCAACGCGCCCAACGTATCGGCAACGTGCGGGAACAAAAACGTCCCCTCTTCGGCAACCTCGCTATAGTAGCGATCGAACAGTTTACGCAGAATACGTACCTGTTCTTCTGCCGGAATGTCGTCATCAACGGGCGGTTTACCCATTGTTTTACGCAGAGTCGCACGTTCCTGACGCGCCCAGGCCAATGCACGCTCCATCAGAACATCTGCGCCGTTACCAATCCAGGTAATAACGCGTTCTTCACCTGCGACGGGTAACTCCAGCGCATACAGCGCCATATCTACCGCAGCAGCAAGACCGGGAGCACTGTCAACCAGCGTACCGTCGAGATCAAAAGCGACGCCGCGAATATCTTCAAACTTATTCATGACTTACCTTTGCCAGTTCACTGCGCATTTCATCAATGACTTTTTTGTAGTCTGGCTGGTCGAAGATTGCCGAACCGGCGACGAACATATCCGCGCCCGCCGCAGCGATTTCGCCAATGTTGTTCACCTTCACGCCACCGTCCACTTCCAGTCGAATGTCAAAACCAGACTCGTCGATACGACGACGTACTTCGCGCAGTTTATCCAGTGTTTGTGGAATGAACGACTGACCGCCAAAACCTGGGTTAACAGACATCAGCAGGATCACATCCAGCTTATCCATCACGTAATCCAGATAGCTCAGAGGTGTCGCCGGGTTAAATACCAGACCCGCTTTACAGCCATTTTCTTTAATCAGTTGCAGCGTGCGGTCAACATGCTCGGAGGCTTCTGGATGAAAGGTAATGATGCTGGCACCAGCGGCAGCGAAATCAGGCACAATGCGATCGACGGGTTTCACCATCAGATGTACATCGATAGGGGCGGTAATGCCATAGTTACGCAAGGATTTCAGCACCATTGGCCCAATCGTCAGATTGGGAACATAGTGGTTATCCATGACGTCAAAATGCACGACATCAGCGCCAGCTGCCAGGGCTTTTGCGGTATCTTCACCCAGGCGGGCAAAATCAGCCGACAGAATTGAGGGGGCAATCAAATACTGTTTCATCCGCTTCTCCTTGAGAATTATTTTTTCGCGGGTGAAACGACTCCTGGTTTGTACAAAGCCAGCAGTTCGTCCACCTTTTTACGTGTGCCGCCGTTGCTGCTTATACTGCGTCGAACTTTGACGACATGCAATTTTGCGCGCTGATACCACTCACGCGTTAACATCGTATCGTGATTGGAGATCAGCACTGGAATATGGCGCTCAACCAGACCTTCGGCGATCTCCGCCAGATGCGCTTGTTGTTCAAGCGTAAAACTGTTTGTGTGATACGCCGTAAAGTTGGCGGTCGCAGACAGCGGTGCATAAGGCGGATCGCAATAGACGACGGATGCATCATCTGCGCGCGCCATGCTATCGGCGTAAGACTCACAATAGAAAAAGGCATTCTGCGCTTTTTCAGCGAAGTGATACAACTCTGCTTCCGGGAAATAGGGTTTTTTGTAGCGGCCAAACGGCACGTTAAACTCACCGAGCAGATTGTAACGACACAGGCCGTTGTAACCGTAGCGGTTCAAATATAAAAACAGTACCGCCCGACGGAACGGATCCTGGCTTTTGTTGAACTCTTCGCGGAACTGATAGTAAACCTCGGCGCAATTTGTTTCGGGAACAAACAGCTCGCGTGCGGCCTGTACGTACTCATCAGTACGCATCTTCACAATGTTATAGAGACTGATCAGGTCGCTATTGATATCGGCAAGGATATAACGAGAAAAGTCGGTGTTGAGAAACACCGACCCGGCACCTACAAAAGGCTCAACCAGACATTCGCCCTTGGGCAAATGCCGTTTAATATCATCAAGCAGGGGATACTTGCCCCCTGCCCACTTCAAAAAAGCGCGATTTTTCTTCATGCTGACTAACTAATTACACCTTCTCCGGCTGTGGAGAAAGCTCCGACAGCATCCAGCGCTTCAGGCAGCTCCCGCAACGATAAACCATTGCGGGAGATAAGCTTGATTACTTCAGATCGGCCTGTACCTGACGCAGCGGTTTCGCCCACGGGTTTTTGGCCTGAACATCTGCTGGCAATGTAGATACCGCTTTTTTCGCCTCTTCTTTCGAAGCGTACACGCCAGAAACCAGGACATACCACGGCTGACCATTACGCGTCGTTTCATAGACAACGTAGTTTTTCAGATTCTCTTTCTTCGCCCAACCGTTCAGGTTGTCGTAGTTAGAGGAACTGCTCAGCTGCAGAGTGTAATGGCTGGACGGTGCCGATTTCAACGAACCAACATTACCTGCGGTCTTCCCTCCAGCGGCTGGTGTTGCCGTGGTTTGCGCCGGGGATGCCGTCTGTACTGGAGCCGTAGTCGCCGTCTCTTTTGGTGCTGGCGTAGAAGTCGCAGCCGGTGCCTTCGTGCTCGCCACAGGGGCAGCTGGTTCAGTACGCTTCGGCGTCTGTGCTACCGGCTTCGGCTCCGTTTTCACGGTTGCTTGCGGTTTTTTCGGTTCAATCACCGCCTGCTGACGAGCTGGGCGCGTAGTGGACGGACGTTCAGCGGTTTGCGTTTTCGCCGTGTCACGCGATGCATTGCCATTGCGAACAGGCGCGACAGTCGCGGGTTCGGTCGGCAATGTGGAATTGACCGCCACATTGTTCAACTGTTGCTGATTTTGTGGCTGAGTCAGCGCATTGTTCAGGTCACCCTGCACTTCAACACGTTGTTGACCATCCGTTACCGCCGGGGTTTGCCCTTGAGTCGGCGTAGAAGAGATCGGTGGCAGAGAAACATCCTGCTGAGTATTTTCCGCAGACGTGGTTCCCGGCGCTGGCTGCACCCCATTCGCCTGATCGGTCGCATTGCCTGCAAGATCAATACTCTTCTCGCCAGACGCGGTTTGATCGCTGGAAGAGGTCGAGGGGGCTTTTAGCGCAGAACCGATACCGATGATCAACAGCAGTAGAACCAGAATGCCGACGCCCATCATCATATACTGACGAGAAGCGGGTTTACTGGCTGCTTTTTTGCGCTTACGCGGACGACGCTCTACGCGCTCTTCATCCACGGTTTCATCTTCGGATTCGTCAATTTCTTCTTCGATTTCCGGTTCCTCATTGCGCTCTTTTTGCGCACGAGTCGGACGGCGATCGTCAGTGTCATCAAGTTCAATATCATCAAAATTGATCTGCGGTTCGCCACGTTCAGTACGCTCAGAACGTTCAGAAGATTGACGAGAACGACCAGTACGACGATCGCTGGGATCGGGTTTCAGCTCGTCTTCTGGTTTGAATTCATCCATTTAACACCCCACTAAAAGGTTAATGCTTACCACGTTGCAATTAACCTGAAGCTAATAGACCGCTTGATAAGCGGCCTGACCTTTCTTGTTGTTACGCTGATTGACAATCGGCAATGGCGTTAAGAACAAGCTCGTGCGAAACGCCGCTGCGAACTTCACTCTTACCAATTGCCAACGGAAGAATTAAGCGTATCTCTCCCGCAAGGACTTTCTTGTCACGCAGCATATGCGGTAAATACGCCTGCGCGGACATTTCGCGCGGCCCATTGACCGGTAACCCAGCCCGCTTGAGCAGGGTTATAATACGCTGCGTTTCGGCAGAACTAAACTGCCCGAGACGTTCCGACGTCCGCGCCGCCATCACCATACCCGCAGCGACCGCTTCACCATGTAACCAATTGCCATACCCCATTTCAGCTTCAATGGCATGACCAAAGGTGTGTCCCAGATTCAGTAAAGCACGTAACCCGGTTTCGCGCTCGTCGGCGGCGACAACTTCTGCCTTCAGTTCACAACAACGGCGAATACAGTACGCCATTGCCGGACCGTCCAGACGCAACAACGCATCCAGATTCTCTTCCAGCCAGTTAAAAAACGCACCGTCAAGAATAATGCCGTATTTGATGACTTCTGCCAGCCCCGACGCTAACTCACGCGGGGGAAGCGTTTTCAGACAGTCGAGATCCACCACCACTGAAGCAGGCTGGTAGAACGCGCCAATCATGTTTTTACCGAGGGGATGGTTGACCGCAGTTTTGCCGCCAACGGAAGAATCGACCTGCGACAGTAACGTCGTCGGGACTTGAATGAAACGAACACCGCGCTGATAACTCGCCGCCGCGAAGCCGGTCAGATCGCCCACTACGCCGCCGCCAAGCGCCACCAGCGTAGTATCGCGACCATGCGGCTTTTGTAACAACGCCGTAAAGACGGTATCGAGTACAGCCAGGCTTTTATACTGCTCGCCGTCAGGGAGGATAACGCTATCGACGTTAACACCCGCCTGTTCAAGTACGCCGCGGACCTTATCGAGATACAGAGGAGCCAGGGTTTCGTTGGTGACCAACATGACCTGCTCGCCCGATTTCAGCGGTAAGAATGAAGCTGGTTCATTAAACAAACCAGATGCGATGGTAATTGGGTAACTACGTTCCCCGAGAGTAACGACAATCCTCTCCATAACGCGACATCCACCTTAATTACTGTACCCGCAGACGAGTGTATATAAAGCCAGAATTAGTTGCTTTCCAGCATGTGAATAATCTGGTTTGCAACCACTTTAGCGCTTTGATCATCAGTACGAATGGTCACGTCGGCAATCTCTTCATACAGCGGATTGCGTTCATTGGCCAACGCTTCCAGAACTTCACGCGGCGGTGTTTCAACGTGCAGCAACGGGCGTTTTTTATCACGCTGCGTGCGTGCAAGTTGCTTTTCGATGGTCGTTTCAAGATAAACGACAACGCCACGAGCGGAAAGACGGTTACGCGTTTCACGGGATTTCACAGAGCCGCCGCCAGTAGCCAGCACAATACCCTGTTTCTCGGTCAACTCATTGATGACCTTTTCTTCGCGATCGCGGAAGCCTTCTTCGCCTTCTAAATCGAAAACCCAGCCCACATCAGCTCCGGTTCGTTTCTCAATCTCTTGATCGGAATCGTAAAATTCCATATTGAGTTGTTGAGCTAACTGGCGCCCAATAGTGCTTTTTCCGGCACCCATAGGCCCAACCAGAAAGATATTGCGTTTCTCTGCCATTTTTTCGGTACTACTAAGACTATTCGTTAATGATAAACCCGCTTCGCTCAGAGAGCGCCGCAGGACATGAACTGAAACCTCATAAGATATTGCGAGAGTCAGACTGAAAATTATCTCAATACTCCAGCGGGTTTGGCAACTGAATAAATCACCCATCCCTCTGCATATCTGGTCGCTGCAAGCGCGCTGCCTTGCTACCACCGCTCTGGCGATAAATCACCGGGTAAGATTAGCGTAAAAAAGACAGCAAAATGCCGCCTGAATGATAAATCATCATCATGGAACGCAGGCAGCGAAGAGCACCAACTCTCAAATCGGTACTCCTTGTATGCTAAATACCTGCGCGCGTCAAATAGATGAAACACGTTCAGCATAAAAACATTACCGCTTTTACGGCTGTTTACTCACTGGAAACCAGTCGTGGCGTGATAAACACCACTAACTCGCGTCGTTCATATTCTTTTCCGTCATGACGAAATAATTGCCCGAACCAGGGAATGTCGCCAAGCAACGGTACGCTATCCTGACCCGATTTATTTTTACGGGTAAAAATGCCGCCCAGCGCCAACGTTTCTCCGCTTTTGACCTCGACCTGCGTTTCGATCTCCTGCTTATCAATCGCCAGCACTTCGCCATCGGCCTGCTGTAGCACCTGCCCCGGAACGTTCTGGCTGATGTGTAATTTCAGCCGGATGCGACCTTTTTGTAACACCGTGGGCGTGACCTCCATCCCCAGGACGGCCTCTTTAAATTCCACCGACGTCGCGCCACTTTCCCCGCTGGAAACCTGATATGGAATTTCGCTCCCCTGTTTAATGCTGGCAGGCTGAAGATGTGAGGCCAGCAGACGCGGACTGGCGATAATATCCAGCTGCTGTTTTTGTTCGAGCGCGGAAAGCTCAAGATCCAGCAAGCGTCCGTTGATGCGCCCAATGTTAAAACCGACATGCGTTGTCGCCGTCGCTACGGAGAGGTCGCTACCAAGCGTGGTGACTTGCCCAACGCCACCAGCGTGTTGCGCATCGGCCAGCGTCCATTTCACGCCTAACTCACGCAAACTTTTTTCATTAATGGTGACAATATGCGCCGACAGCTCAACCTGCCCGACCGGCAGATCCATTTGCGCTACCCACTGTTCAAGCGCGCTTAACGCCGTTTTGTTATCTCGTAGCAAAAGGCGATTGGTGCGTTTATCGACGGTCATACTCCCTTTGGCACTCAGTAGCTTCTCCCCCGCTTTCGCCAGTTCTCCCGCGTCGGCGTATTGCAGGGTTATACTGCGATTTTCCAGCGGCAGATTTGCCTGCGCCCGCGCCTGCTCCGCCTCCTGGCGGGCGATATTGTTATTCTGCCAGGCAATGGAATGCACTGAGAGAATGTTGCCTTCCTGCCGCGTTATCAGTCCGGCGCTTTTCACTACAGTTTGTAGTGCCTGCTTCCAGGGAACATCTGTTAGATGTAACGACACCGTACCGCTGACGTCTGGCGACACGACCAGGTTCAACTTCTCCTGTTCAGCCAGCGCCTGCAACACCTGAGCTACCGGAACGTCATCCACCATCAGCGTCACTTTTTGCGGCTTTGCCGCCTGTACGCCGGGTATCAGCATCAACAGTAGTGCGGCTATCCATTGCTTCATTTGTATCTCCTTGCCGTTGCCACAACCATTGTGGCGGTTCGCAGTTTGTCCCGGTACCCAGCGTTAGTACGTCTGGCGTCAGCTGTAAAATTGTCCAGCCGTTTTCCAGCACATCGTTTTGCTGCACCCGTCTCCATTTCTTTTGCCCGTCTTTTATTACACCGATGATGCGCTCGCCTCGCCCTACCATCCCCTGATAGCGCCACTGGCTAAGTTCGCTAATCCGGCATAGATCTTCCGGCGGTTTAAAAGGGTCACGCATACCGGTTAAAAGGCACAATGCAATACCTGCCAACAACCAGCGTTTAACCCTCATGCGGCGTCTCCAGTTGTAGCGTGAACAAAAGATCATCACCTTCCACGCTTAACGAAAAACGGCTCACGCTGACGTTGCGCTCTGCCAGCCGTGTGAATGCCGACGGCACTGCTTCCCACAGCGTTTTCAACGCCAACTCACCTCCCTGCGCGGATGGATGCCAGGAAACCAGTTGCGCGCCGGGCAACTGAAAATCCAGTGGCGAAAAGGGCAGCGTTTTTTCTTCGCTGAAGGGAGTGGTGTCAACCAGGCGATACAGTGTGGCCCACTGCTGGTGATGACTTGCCCGTAATCGAATTAATGCGTCGCGCTCTTCATGGTGTGTCGATGACAGAAAAATGAGCGTAACTAACATCAGCAACCAGAATGCCCAGCAAAACTGGCGGAGGCGGGGTGATGTGGCGAACCACCAGTCAAAGAACATGTTCATCGCTAACCTTCCTTGTTAACTGATACTCAAATTGCCAGCGTCCCTGCGCATCCTGGCGGAGTGACGTTTCTAGTGCGTTTAACGCGGTAATGCTTGTTGTCAGCCCCTTGATCTCCAGCGTTCCCTGCTGCCAGCTTATCGTTGTCAGCCAGGCGTGCTCGGGTAAAAGCGCCGCCAGTGCTTCCAGCGCAGATTGCCAGTCGCGGGTAAATTGTCGCTGGCTCTGCCGTTGCGAACGCTGTTCGCGTAACTGCTGTTGCTCCAGCAAACGTGGCTTCGTTATCTGTAAGCTGCGGGCGAGTTGTTGTTCCGCCTGAAGCAAAACTGCGTCTATGCGCGCTTCGGCGCTGCCTGTCAGACGCAGTATTAGCGTTATCCCGACGGCCAGCAGCAGAGGCGCAACGAACATCAGCAACCAGAAACGCAGAAAAGCGGTCCGGCGTTGCTGTCGCCAGGGCAAAAAATTAATTGGCGGGTTCATCAGTACGCCTTCCCAAGCGCCAGCCCCAGCGCGATGGCAAAGTCTCCACCAGGCGGCGGTAGCAGCGGCTGACGAACAGAAACGGCCTCCCAGGGGTCTAATCCGCCTTCGCCACATATCGCGACGCTGTCGGGATCAACGAATAACGCTGCCGCCAGCTCCTTCGCGCTAGTCATCCCCACCGCCAGTTTGCGCCCCCAGCTATAGCGCGTCGCCCACAGCCACTGTTCGTTATCACGCCAGGCCAGACATTGCTGATGAGAAGGTAAAAAAGGCAGGAATCGCTGTAATGCACTGGCATCCGGGGTGATCGCACTAACATGAACACGCAACCTTTCTGCCAGAGTAAGCAGCGTTGCCAGCTCTTTGCTTTGCGCGGCAGTCACGTTATAGGCGGGACTGAGTGAGTCTTCGCTGTAATCGAAGCGCAGGGAGTCCGGATCCATATCCAGCTCGCGGGCCATCGTCCCTGACAGCCAGGCCGTTTGCTCCCGCTCACCAAGGGACATCGACGGGCGCGGAAATGACCGCTGTACCGCTGTAATGTGCGACTGGCGGGAAACGCCAACATAATGTGATGACGCTGCGGCAGTTCGCGACTCCAAGGTAACAACGTTTTAGCCAGCTGCTGCGCATCAACAATCCGCCCATCTTTGATAATGTCGTTCTCCAGCGGCAACCGCCACCAGCGTTGCGAAAAGCATTCTTTTGCGCCCCGCACGATCGCAACCGCTACCGCTTCTTGCTGTTGTAAATGCAAACCAATTTGCCAGATCTTAAATGCCATTGTGATGATCTCCTTATCACCCGTCACTCTGACGGGTATATCAATGCGTCTGGCTTGCCTTTATACTACCGCGCGTTTGTTTATAAACTGCCCAAATGAAACTAAATGAGAAATTTCCAGTGAAGTTCGTAAAGTATTTTTTGATCCTTGCAGTCTGTTGCATTCTGCTGGGAGCAGGCTCGATTTATGGCCTATACCGCTACATCGAGCCACAACTGCCGGATGTGGCGACATTAAAAGATGTTCGCCTGCAAATTCCGATGCAGATTTACAGCGCCGATGGCGAGCTGATTGCTCAATACGGTGAGAAACGTCGTATTCCGGTTACGTTGGATCAAATCCCGCCGGAGATGGTGAAAGCCTTTATCGCGACGGAAGACAGCCGCTTCTACGAGCATCACGGCGTTGACCCGGTGGGGATCTTCCGTGCGGCAAGTGTGGCGCTGTTCTCCGGCCACGCGTCACAAGGGGCGAGTACCATTACCCAGCAGCTGGCGAGAAACTTCTTCCTCAGTCCAGAACGCACGCTGATGCGTAAGATTAAGGAAGTCTTCCTCGCGATTCGCATTGAACAGTTGCTGACGAAAGACGAGATCCTCGAGCTTTATCTGAACAAGATTTACCTCGGTTACCGCGCCTATGGTGTCGGTGCTGCGGCACAAGTCTATTTCGGTAAAACGGTCGACCAACTGACGCTGAACGAAATGGCTGTGATAGCCGGGCTGCCGAAAGCGCCTTCCACCTTTAATCCGCTCTACTCAATGGATCGTGCCGTCGCGCGGCGTAACGTCGTACTGTCGCGGATGCTGGATGAAGGGTATATCACCCAACAACAGTTCGATCAGACACGCACTGAGGCGATTAACGCTAACTATCACGCGCCGGAGATTGCTTTCTCTGCGCCGTACCTGAGCGAAATGGTGCGCCAGGAGATGTATAACCGTTATGGCGAAAGTGCCTATGAAGACGGTTATCGCATTTACACCACCATCACCCGCAAAGTGCAGCAGGCCGCACAGCAGGCGGTACGTAATAACGTGCTGGACTACGACATGCGCCACGGCTATCGCGGCCCGGCAAATGTGCTGTGGAAAGTGGGCGAGTCGGCGTGGGATAACAACAAGATTACCGATACGCTGAAGGCGCTGCCGACCTATGGTCCGCTGCTGCCTGCCGCAGTCACCAGCGCCAATCCTCAGGGAGCGACGGCGATGCTGGCGGACGGGTCGACCGTCGCATTGAGTATGGAAGGCGTTCGCTGGGCGCGTCCTTACCGTTCGGATACTCAGCAGGGACCGACGCCGCGTAAAGTGACCGATGTTCTGCAAACGGGTCAGCAAATCTGGGTTCGTCAGGTTGGCGATGCATGGTGGCTGGCACAAGTGCCGGAAGTGAACTCGGCGCTGGTGTCGATCAATCCGCAAAACGGTGCCGTTATGGCGCTGGTCGGTGGCTTTGATTTCAATCAGAGCAAGTTTAACCGCGCCACCCAGGCACTGCGTCAGGTGGGTTCCAACATCAAACCGTTCCTCTACACCGCGGCGATGGATAAAGGTCTGACGCTGGCAAGTATGTTGAACGATGTGCCAATTTCTCGCTGGGACGCAGGTGCCGGTTCTGACTGGCAGCCGAAAAACTCGCCGCCACAATATGCTGGTCCAATTCGCTTACGTCAGGGGCTGGGTCAGTCGAAAAACGTGGTGATGGTACGTGCAATGCGGGCTATGGGCGTCGACTACGCTGCAGAATATCTGCAACGCTTCGGCTTCCCGGCGCAAAACATTGTCCACACCGAATCGCTGGCGCTGGGTTCAGCGTCCTTCACCCCAATGCAGGTGGCGCGCGGCTACGCGGTCATGGCGAACGGCGGCTTCCTGGTGGACCCGTGGTTTATCAGCAAAATTGAAAACGATCAGGGCGGCGTGATTTTCGAAGCGAAACCGAAAGTAGCCTGCCCGGAATGCGATATTCCGGTGATTTACGGTGATACGCAGAAATCGAACGTGCTGGAAAATAACGATGTTGAAGATGTCGCTA
Source organism: Shigella sp. FC1544 (assembly GCF_001722145.1). NCBI lineage: Bacteria > Pseudomonadati > Pseudomonadota > Gammaproteobacteria > Enterobacterales > Enterobacteriaceae > Shigella > Shigella sp. FC1544. The sequence continues at coordinate 6,071 of NZ_MECT01000233.1, read as the reverse complement.
TCTCCCGCGAGCAGCAGAATGTTTCTGTACCAATGCCGCAGCTGGAGCAGGCAAATCAGGCGTTAGTGGCGAAGACTGGCGCGCAGGAGTACGCACCGCACGTCATCAACACTCCGCTGGCATTCCTGATTAAGAGTGCTTTGAACACCAATATCTTTGGTGAGCCAGGCTGGCAGGGTACTGGCTGGCGTGCAGGTCGTGATTTGCAGCGTCGCGATATCGGCGGGAAAACCGGTACCACTAACAGTTCGAAAGATGCGTGGTTCTCGGGTTACGGTCCGGGCGTTGTGACCTCGGTCTGGATTGGCTTTGATGATCACCGTCGTAATCTCGGTCATACAACGGCTTCCGGAGCGATTAAAGATCAGATCTCAGGTTACGAAGGCGGAGCCAAGAGTGCCCAGCCTGCATGGGACGCTTATATGAAAGCCGTTCTTGAAGGTGTGCCGGAGCAGCCGCTGACGCCGCCACCGGGTATTGTGACGGTGAATATCGATCGCAGCACCGGGCAGTTAGCTAATGGTGGCAACAGCCGCGAAGAGTATTTCATCGAAGGTACGCAGCCGACACAACAGGCGGTGCACGAGGTGGGAACGACCATTATCGATAATGGTGAGGCACAGGAATTGTTCTGATTAAAAAGGCGCTTCGGCGCCTTTTCAGTTGGCTGACAAAGTGCATTTGTTTATGCCGGATGCGGGTGAACGCGTTATCCGGCTAACAAAATCGTGAAAAATCAATATATTGCAGGAACCCCATAAGCCTGATAAGCGTTGTGCATCAGGCAAACTTCACGCATTTACACTCGCCCCTGCCCTTTCAACCATTCGCGCACGAGGAACAGCGCGCTGACATTACGCGCTTCGTTGAAGTCAGGGTCTTCCAGCAAATCCATCATATGCGCCAGCGGCCAGCGCACCTGTGGTAGCGGCTCTGGCTCATCGCCTTCCAGCGATTCCGGGTAGAGATCTTGCGCGACCACGATATTCATTTTGCTGGAAAAGTAAGACGGTGCCATGCTGAGCTTCTTCAAAAAAGTCAGATCGTTCGCACCAAATCCAACCTCTTCTTTTAGCTCGCGGTTAGCGGCTTCGTAGACGCTTTCACCCGGATCAATTAATCCTTTCGAAAAACCTAATTCGTAGGATTCAGTTCCCACTGCGTATTCGCGGATCAGGATCAGGTGATCGTCCACAATCGGCACAATCATCACTGCTTCCCGGTTGGTTGGACGCATTCGTTCATAAACACGCCGCACGCCATTGCTGAACTCCAGATCCACGCTCTCGACGGTAAACAGTCGGGAACGGGCTACAGTTTCAACATTCAGAATGGTGGGTTTTTGTAATGATTTGCTCATCGTGGGATCTATGCTGTGAAATCAGCGGTTATTGTGCGATATCGGACACGCTTTCGGCAATGTGAATTGCATGTTATTTACATTTATGTAACTTAATAAATAATCGTCCTCAAATCAAATTAAAAGTCAATAGGTTGAAATAACTCCAGGAATTTGCTGATATTCCGCCTTCAGAGGGTTTGCTATGATCAGCGGTTACTGTGATGTGCTTAATGATGCTCAAGTTAAACTCCACGCTTGCCGATAGCCAACCGCAGAATCATGTATTGTGTCTGGTGCGACTGACCACGCCTGACAGACTAAGTAAGATGGGGAAAGCATGAGCACCATTGTGATTTTTTTAGCTGCTTTGCTGGCCTGCTCACTACTTGCGGGATGGCTGATAAAAGTGCGATCCAGACGGCGTCAGCTGCCCTGGACCAACGCCTTCGCGGATGCGCAAACGCGTAAACTCACACCTGAAGAACGTAGCGCCGTTGAAAATTATCTTGAGAGCCTGACGCTGGTATTACAGGTGCCTAGCCCAACGGGAGCTAGCGCGGCACCGATCTCTCTGGCGCTGAATGCCGAAAGCAACAACGTCATGATGCTGACACACGCTATCACACGTTACGGCATCTCTACCGACGATCCGAATAAATGGCGTTACTACCTCGATTCGGTAGAAGTCCACCTGCCCCCCTTCTGGGAACAGTACATCAACGATGAGAATACCGTTGAACTGATTCATACCGATTCGCTGCCGTTGGTTATTTCACTCAACGGTCATACGCTGCAGGAGTACATGCAGGAAACGCGCGGCTATGCCTTGCAACCTGTTCCGTCCACGCAGGCGTCGATTCGCGGGGAAGAGAGTGAGCAAATCGAGCTACTCAATATTCGCAAAGAAACGCATGAAGAATATGCGCTGAGTCGTCCGCGCGGGCTGCGTGAAGCGTTGCTGATCGTCGCCTCCTTCCTGATGTTCTTTTTCTGCCTGATTACCCCGGATGTATTTGTTCCGTGGCTGGCAGGCGGCGCATTACTGCTGCTGGGCGCAGGTCTGTGGGGGCTATTCGCGCCCCCGGCAAAATCCTCCCTGCGGGAAATTCATTGTCTGCGCGGTACACCCCGTCGTTGGGGATTGTTTGGCGAAAACGATCAGGAACAGATCAACAATATTTCACTCGGTATTATCGACCTGGTCTATCCCGCACACTGGCAGCCATACATTGCTCAGGATCTCGATCAACAAACCGATATTGATATCTATCTCGACCGCCACGTAGTGCGTCAGGGGCGATATCTTTCGCTGCATGATGAAGTAAAAAACTTTCCGTTACAGCACTGGCTGCGCAGTACGATTATCGCTGCGGGCTCGCTGCTGGTGCTGTTTATGCTGTTATTCTGGATCCCGCTGGATATGCCGCTGAAATTCACTCTCTCATGGATGAAAGGCGCGCAGACCATTGAAGCCACCAGCGTAAAACAACTGGCTGACGCTGGCGTGCGGGTAGGCGATACATTGCGTATTAGCGGTACGGGAATGTGTAATATTCGCACTTCCGGAACCTGGAGCGCGAAAACCAATTCACCTTTTTTACCGTTTGACTGCTCGCAGATCATCTGGAATGACGCCCGCTCATTACCATTACCAGAATCTGAACTGGTCAACAAAGCGACGGCATTGACTGAAGCAGTTAATCGCCAGCTGCACCCTAAACCGGAAGATGAATCTCGCGTCAGTGCCTCATTACGTTCAGCGATTCAAAAATCCGGCATGGTATTGCTTGATGATTTTGGCGACATTGTACTGAAGACAGCGGATTTATGTTCTGCCAAAGATGACTGTGTGCGACTGAAAAATGCGCTGGTCAATCTCGGCAACAGTAAAGACTGGGACGCGCTGGTAAAACGCGCCAACGCCGGGAAGCTCGATGGCGTGAATGTGTTATTACGCCCGGTGAGTGCGGAATCGCTGGATAACCTGGTGGCAACCTCCACCGCGCCGTTTATCACGCATGAAACGGCGCGAGCGGCACAATCACTAAACAGTCCGGCCCCCGGCGGATTCCTGATTGTCAGCGACGAAGGCAGCGATTTTGTTGATCAGCCCTGGCCTTCGGCATCACTTTACGACTACCCGCCGCAAGAACAGTGGAACGCTTTCCAGAAACTGGCACAAATGCTGATGCATACGCCGTTTAACGCCGAAGGTATCGTCACAAAAATCTTCACTGACGCCAATGGTACGCAGCATATTGGCCTTCATCCGATCCCGGATCGTTCCGGCCTGTGGCGCTATCTCAGCACCACATTGCTGCTACTGACGATGCTGGGTAGCGCCATTTACAATGGCGTACAGGCCTGGCGTCGTTACCAGCGTCATCGCACTCGCATGATGGAGATTCAGGCCTATTATGAAAGCTGCCTGAACCCGCAACTGATCACCCCTTCAGAAAGCCTTATCGAATAACACGTTTGCGCGGCAGGTTATGCTACCCTGTCGCGCAAATTGCTTCACTCTGGAGATTTCCCTCATGCATATCAACATTGCCTGGCAGGACGTAGATACCGTTCTGCTGGATATGGACGGCACGTTGCTCGACCTCGCCTTCGATAACTATTTCTGGCAAAAGCTGGTGCCTGAAACATGGGGCGCGAAAAACGGGGTTACGCCACAGGAAGCGATGGAATATATGCGCCAGCAATATCACGACGTACAGCATACGCTAAACTGGTACTGTCTTGATTACTGGAGTGAGCAACTGGGTCTGGATATCTGTGCAATGACCACCGAGATGGGACCGCGCGCCGTACTGCGTGAAGATACCATTCCGTTTCTTGAGGCACTGAAAGCCAGCGGTAAGCAGCGAATTTTGCTCACCAATGCTCATCCGCACAACCTGGCGGTAAAACTTGAGCATACGGGTCTGGACGCACACCTTGATTTATTACTTTCCACCCACACATTTGGTTATCCGAAAGAGGATCAGCGGTTATGGCATGCGGTGGCCGAAGCTACGGGTCTGAAAGCTGAAAGAACGCTGTTTATTGATGACAGCGAAGCGATTCTCGATGCTGCCGCGCAATTTGGTATTCGTTACTGCCTCGGCGTGACTAATCCTGATTCCGGGATTGCCGAGAAACAGTATCAACGCCATCCGTCACTGAATGACTACCGCCGCCTGATCCCCTCGCTAATGTGAAGGAGACGCCATGAAAGAGAAACCTGCTGTTGAGGTTCGACTGGATAAATGGCTATGGGCTGCCCGTTTTTATAAAACCCGCGCGCTGGCCCGTGAAATGATTGAAGGCGGTAAGGTGCATTACAACGGGCAGCGCAGCAAGCCGAGCAAAATCGTCGAGCTGAATGCCACGCTCACTCTGCGCCAGGGAAATGACGAACGCACGGTGATTGTAAAGGCGATTACTGAACAGCGTCGCCCCGCCAGCGAGACAGCCTTGCTGTATGAAGAGACTGCGGAAAGTGTAGAGAAACGCGAAAAAATGGCGATGGCACGTAAACTTAATGCCTTAACCATGCCGCACCCGGACCGACGCCCGGACAAAAAAGAGCGCCGCGACCTGTTACGATTTAAACACGGCGACAGTGAATAACTGTCACCTGCAAGAGAGATGATTATGCCGCAACATGACCAATTACATCGCTATCTGTTTGAAAATTTTGCCGTTCGCGGCGAACTGGTAACCGTTTCGGAAACCCTGCAACAGATCCTTGAGAACCACGATTATCCGCAGCCCGTTAAAAACGTGCTGGCAGAACTGCTGGTTGCGACCAGCCTGTTAACCGCTACGCTGAAGTTTGATGGTGATATCACCGTACAGCTGCAGGGCGACGGTCCGATGAATCTGGCGGTTATTAACGGTAACAATAACCAGCAAATGCGCGGTGTGGCGCGCGTGCAGGGCGAAATTCCAGAAAATGCCGACCTGAAAACGCTGGTCGGCAATGGTTACGTGGTGATCACCATTACCCCGAGCGAAGGCGAACGCTATCAGGGCGTAGTTGGTCTGGAAGGTGATACCCTGGCGGCCTGCCTGGAAGATTACTTTATGCGTTCTGAACAGCTGCCGACGCGCCTGTTTATTCGCACCGGCGACGTAGACGGCAAACCGGCTGCAGGCGGTATGTTGTTGCAGGTAATGCCTGCGCAAAATGCCCAGCAGGACGACTTTGACCACCTGGCGACGCTAACCGAAACCATCAAAACCGAAGAACTGCTGACCTTACCGGCAAACGAAGTGTTGTGGCGTTTGTATCACGAAGAAGAGGTGACGGTTTACGATCCGCAGGATGTGGAGTTCAAATGCACCTGCTCGCGTGAACATTGCGCCGATGCGCTGAAAACGCTGCCTGATGAAGAAGTTGATAGCATCCTGGCGGAAGATGGCGAAATTGACATGCATTGTGATTACTGCGGTAACCACTATCTGTTCAATGCGATGGATATTGCTGAAATCCGCAACAACGCGTCTCCGGCAGATCCGCAAGTTCATTAATGAGTATGTCCGGCAGAGAGGGCTCTGCCGGATTTTACAACTTAATGGCCTGATGTGCTGCGCTTACCAGCGCCTATGAAATAAATCGCAAATTATTTTGGTCAGATACTGGATTTGCCCCTATATTTCCAGACATCTGTTATCACTTAACCCATTACAAGCCCGCTGCCGCAGATATTCCCGTGGCGAGCGATAACCCAGCGCACTA